>JBJEJS010000407.1:0-7298 GCA_051878235.1 Candidatus Cryptobacteroides sp. | reverse complement strand
GGCGGGCCAGCGCCCGCATCGGCAGGCCCTGATCCCAGGCACATCCGGCAGGTCGTCCCCGAAGTACATAATCTCCTCAGGAGCAAGGCCGTGTCGGAGACAGAAATCCCTGAACTCCTCCATCTTGTTCCTTGAGCCGAGATAGACATCCTCTTCCGGCACTCCGCAGACCAACATCCTTTTGGCGATGCTCCGTGACCTGCCTCCCGTAATCACGCCGAGGGCATAGCCGTTCATAGATGCCATCCTCATCGCGAATGCGTCCTTTGCATCGAATGTCCTGAAAAGATTGCCCTCGTTGTCGGCGAAAATGCCGCCGTCAGTCATCACCCCGTCCACATCGAAGACGAAGGCGTTGATTTTGGCGAATTTGCTGTTTTCCATAAAAATGCCGCTGCGTCAGGACTTTGTGCCGTTCCCTCCGAATCCTCCCATCGGGAATGTCGCCTTAGGCTCCCCAAGGCTGATCTGGCCGAACTGTGATTCGAATTTGCTGATGTTGTCCTGAAGTGCGAGAAACAGCCTCTTGGCGTGTTCTGGGGTCATTATCAGTCTGTTGGTGACCTCCGGCTTAGGAAGTCCCGGAAGCATCGACGCGAAGTCGATTATGAATTCACTTTTGGAATGTGTGATTATAGCAAGGTTTGAATATGTGCCTTTGGCTACATCCTGCTTCAACTCGATGCTGAGTTCCTTTTCGTTTGCCATATATCGGATATTGGTTATATAATTTTTATGCTTCTGAGGGCTTGGCGCAAGCCCAAGAACAAGCGGTCGCAAATTTACAAAGAATAAAGGAAAAATAAAAAACGCTTTATCCGCATAAATATCGTATATTTGCACGATTTTGTGCTTATTATTGATATATATAAGATATTCATAATATTATGGAACTTTCAGCGAAATACAATCCGGCCGAGACCGAAGACAAATGGTACTCATACTGGCTTGAACACAAGTTTTTCCACTCGGAGCCTGATTCGAGGGAACCATATACCATAGTGATCCCGCCGCCAAATGTGACGGGAATCCTGCATATGGGGCATGTCCTTAACAACACCCTGAACGATGTGCTCGTCAGAAAGGCGAGGATGGACGGGAAGAATGCCTGCTGGGTCCCTGGGACAGACCACGCCTCGATTGCGACCGAGAGCAAGGTCGTCGCCAAACTGAAGGCGGAAGGCATTGAGAAGGAGAGCCTTACAAGAGAGGAGTTCCTCAGGCACGCCTGGGAGTGGAAGGAGAAGCACGGCGGAATCATCCTCAACCAGTTGCGCAAGTTGGGTGCTTCCTGCGACTGGGACAGGACCAAGTTCACTATGGACCCGGACCTGAGCGAGGCGGTCATCAACACTTTCGTGTATTTCTACGAGAAGGGCTATATATATAGAGGTGTGAGGATGGTCAACTGGGACCCTGTCGGCCTGACTGCGGTCAGCGACGAGGAGGTGATCCACAGGGACACCACCAGCAAGTTCTACCACCTGAGGTATTTCATCTCGGACGGCAACGGCAAGGCGACCGACAAATATCTGGTCATTGCCACGACCCGTCCTGAGACCATAATGGCCGATGCCGCCATCTGTGTCAATCCTGCCGATGAAAGGTATCATTGGCTGAAGGGCAAGAAGGTGCTCATCCCTCTGATCAATAAGGAGATTCCTGTGATTGAGGACAGTTATGTGGAGATGGATTTCGGAACGGGCTGCCTGAAGGTCACCCCTGCGCACGATGTCAATGACTACGAAATAGGAATCAGGCACAACCTTCCTGTGATTGACATAATCGACGACCACGGCCGTCTCAACCAAAATGCTCAGATTCTTGTGGGCGAGGACCGTTTCGAGGCTCGCCGCAAGATAGAGGAGATGCTTCAGGAGGCGGGTAACCTTGAGAAGGTCGAGGCCTACACATCTCCTGTGGGATATTCGGAGAGGACCAACGCCGTCATCGAGCCGAAGTTGTCGATGCAGTGGTTCCTCAAGATGGAGGCCCTCGCAAAAGATGCCCTGGAGAGCGTCGAGAGCGGGAAAGTGAAACTCATCCCTGACAAATACAGGAACACTTACCGCCATTGGATGGAAAATGTGCGTGACTGGTGCATATCACGCCAGCTCTGGTGGGGGCAGCAGATACCTGCCTACTATCTTCCTGACGGAAGGGTGGTTGTGGCTCCGACCGCACAGAAGGCCCTGGAGAAGGCCCTTGAGCTTGACCCTTCAGTGAAGGCAGAGGACCTCAGACAGGATCCGGATGTGCTCGACACCTGGTTCTCGTCCTGGCTCTGGCCTATTTCCGTGTTCGACACAAACAAGGCGGGACATCCGGAGGCGGAGCCTGACAGGGACCTCGCCTACTATTATCCTACAAACGACCTTGTGACAGGTCCCGACATCCTTTTCTTCTGGGTGGCGAGGATGATAATGGCAGGAAACGAGTTTATGGGCGATGTGCCTTTCCGGAATGTCTATCTGACAGGTATCGTGAGGGACAAACTGGGCAGGAAGATGTCCAAGACCCTCGGAAACTCTCCTGACCCTCTGAAACTTATCGGACAGTACGGTGCCGACGGGGTGCGTCTGGGGATGCTGCTCTGCTCCTCAGCGGGCAATGACATTCTTTTCGACGAGTCACAGGTGGAGCAGGGAAGGAATTTCTGCAACAAGATATGGAATGCCTACAGGCTTGTGAGCGGATGGAACACAGACGGGTCCGCAAAACAGAGCGAGGCTGCCGCCGTTGCGGTGGAATGGTTCGGCAACAAACTGAACGCCGTTCTGGAGACTGTGGAGGACCATTATTCCAAGTTCCGCCTTTCAGATGCGCTGATGACCATCTACAAGTTCTTCTGGGACGACTTCTGCGCCTGGTATCTTGAACTTGTCAAGCCTGCATACGGCTGTGGCATCGACTCCCTCACATACGAGGCGACATTGAAGTTCTTCGACGCGCTTCTGAAGATGATACATCCGTTTATGCCGTTCATCACAGAGGAACTCTGGCAGAATATGGCTGAGCGCAAGGACGGTGAGACCATTATGCTCCAGAGGATGCCGCTTGCGGGGAAATATGATGCCAAGGTGATTGCGGACTTTGAGATGGCTTGTGAGGCTGTTGTGGCAATTCGCGGAATAAGGCAGCAGAAAGGCATCTCACCTAAAGAAACACTTGATGTGGTTTGCGCCCAGGGCTTCCCTGAGGATATGCTTCCTGTGGTGGTGAAACTCGCCAATGTGAAGCCTCAGTCCAACGCCTCTGGCACAGTTGAAGGCTCGGCGGTTTCATTTATGGTCCGCACGGTGAAGATGTCAGTTCCGTTGACTGGTCTTGTGGACGAGCAGGAGGAGATTGCCAAACTTGAGGCTGAACTGAAGCATCAGGAGGAGTTCCTTGCTTCCGTGAGGAGGAAACTTTCGAATGAGAAGTTCGTCAGCGGCGCTCCTGAGAAGGTCGTGGCTATGGAAAGGAAGAAGGAGGCCGACTCGCTTTCGAAGATAGGGAGCATCCGTGCGGCGCTTGCCTCATACGGTAAATAAATGGTATATATAAACTTATAGGATATGATGAGGTCTGAGTTGGAACTTGCCGTCAGGTATTACGAGACGGATCAGATGGGCATAGTCCATCATTCCAATTACATACGCTATTTCGAGTGCGGGCGTTCCGATATGATGGTCAAGGCCGGCCTTCCGATAGAGCGTATGGAGGAGGAAGGGGTTATGCTTCCCATCGTGGCTGTCGAGTGTCATTACAAAGTGCCGGCCAAGATGGGAGACACCCTGAGAATCGTCTCGATGATTGACAGGGTCCCTCTCGCCAAGTTGGTGGTGCGTAGTGAGATCTACAACCAGCACGGAGACCTGCTTGTCCAGGGCTCGGTGACTTTGGGTTTCATAGATGTGGCCACAAGGCATCCTGTGCGCTGCCCTGAGAGCCTTTCACGGATTATAGAGGCAAATATGTAAATTGTTTTATTATGGTACATTATCCTTTGATTTTCGGTTTGGGAGGATGGGAAATCCTCATAATCGTGTTTGTGATACTCCTTCTGTTCGGAGGTGCGAAGATTCCTGAGTTGATGAAAGGGCTCGGGAAGGGGGTGAAGAGTTTCAAGGAAGGGCTGAAGGATGATGAGAAGCCAGAGGCCTCAAAAAAGGAAGAGAATAACGAAAAAGTTGACTGAAAGTGATTTCCATCAATTCCTTGACCGTAGCCTACGGAGGTTTCACGCTTCTTGACGACATAAATTTCCACATCAGTGAGAACGACCGGATAGGGCTCGTCGGAAAGAATGGTGCCGGAAAATCCACAATCCTGAAGTTGATATGCGGTCTTCAGAGCCCGACTTCAGGAAAGATTGCCGTGCCTTCGGGTGTCAGGATAGGTTATCTTCCGCAAATAATGGAGCATCACAGGGGAAAGAGCGTCATAGATGAGGCTATGGAGGCTTTTTCCTCAATGTTTGATGCCGAGTCGGAACTTGAGGAGATTACCGCACAACTTTCAGAAAGAGAGGATTACGAATCAAGGGAATATCAGGATCTGATTGTCCGCCTCAATGAAGTGAATGACCGTCTTTCCTTGATGAAGTCGGATTCCCCGAAGATCCAGGCGGAGAGGACCCTGATGGGGCTCGGATTCAAATTTGAGGAACTTTCCAGACCTACGGAGACATTCAGCCAGGGCTGGAATATGCGTATCGAACTGGCGAAGATTCTTCTTTCCAAGCCTGATGTCCTGCTCCTTGACGAGCCTACCAACCATCTCGACATCGAGTCGATAGAGTGGCTTGAAGGTTATCTGAAGGATTATAGGGGGTCGATGGTCCTTATTTCGCACGACCGCAAATTCCTTGACAATGTGACTTGCAGGACTGTGGAGATTATGCTCGGTCATATCCACGACTACAAGGTCCCTTACAGCAGATATCTGGAACTCAGGAAGGAAAGGATTGCCCAACAGATGGCTGCCTACGAAAACCAGCAGAGGATGATAGAGAAGACCGAGGAGTTCATCGAGAAGTTCCGCTACAAGCCGACCAAGTCCAACCAGGTCCAGTCCCGTGTGAAGGCATTGGAGAGACTGGACAGGATAGAGGTCGATGTGGAGGACCGTTCTGCGATGACGGTGAAGTTCCCTCCTGCACCGCGTTCAGGTGATGTTGTCTTCAAGGCAGTTGACCTGAAGGTGGGATATGGGGAGAAGGTGGTCTTTTCAGATGCCTCAATCGAGGTCCGCAGGGGGGAGAAGGTTGCCCTCGTGGGAAGGAACGGAGAGGGTAAGACAACCCTTATGAGGGTGATAATGCGGGAGTTGGACCCTATGTCCGGAGAGGCGAGGACAGGGTATAATGTGAATATCGGTTATTATGCCCAGAATCAGGAGGACATCCTCGACAAGGAGGACACCGTCTTCGGTACGCTCGACAGGATTGCCGTAGGTGACATAAGACTGAAACTCAGGGACATACTTGCAGCGTTCCTTTTCAAGGGCGAAGACATCGACAAGAAGGTTGCCGTGCTCAGCGGAGGTGAGAGGGCGCGTCTGGCAATGGCAAAACTGATGTTGAAGCCCTACAATCTTCTTGCGCTTGACGAGCCGACCAACCATATGGACATCCGCTCGAAGGACATTCTGAAGCAGGCCCTCAAAAAATATGACGGGACCTTGATTATAGTTTCCCACGACAGGGATTTTCTCGACGGTCTTGTGGACAAACTATACGAGTTCCGCGACGGGAAGGTCCGTGAGCACCTTGGCGGGGTTTCTGAATTCCTTGAACGCAGGAAGATAGAGAGCCTGAACGAACTGGAAAGGCATCTGGCTCAGGAAACTAAGGTGACAGTGGAGGAGACGGCCAAAAAGGAGGCTGCCCAGAATGAGTATCAGGCCAGGAAGTTCATATCCAAGGAGGAAAGGAAAATCCGCAACAGAATCGCGTTCCTTGAGAAGGGGATTGCCGAGATCGAGGCGAAGATGAAGGATATTGAGGCGGTGCTTTCCGACCCGAAGCCGGGGGATGATGTGATGGAACTCACACGCTCGTACCTTGAACTGAAAAGGGAACTGGACTTCAAGACCGACGAATGGGCTGCCCTGTGCGAGAAGGTTGGGGATTGAGATTATAATTAAATATGGAATATATGAACGAAAGCAATCAGGCTTTATGCCTGTACGGAATACATCCTGTCACGGAAGCGTTGAAGGCAGGAAAGAAAATCGACAAGGTGCTTTTCCGCCAGGGGAGCGGCGGACCGCAGTTCAGGGAACTGCTGGATCTGGTCACCGCTGCGGGAATCCCGTTCCAGTTCGTTCCTCACGAGAGGCTCAACAAGGAGGCGAAGGGAGTGCACCAGGGAGTTGTGGCATATCTTTCCCAAGTGGATTATGTTGACATTGAGACTTTTGTGAACAACGCTCTTGCAATGTCGGAGAATCCCCTTGTGGTGATTCTGGACGGGGTCAGCGACGTCAGGAATCTCGGGGCGATTGCCAGGACTCTCGAATGTGCGGGAGGCAGCGGAATCATCGTTCCTGCAAAGGGCGGTGCGGCAATCAATGCTGACGCTGTGAAGGCTTCTGCAGGGGCTCTGCTCAGGATTGACACCTGCCGTGTGGCGAATTTGCGCGTTGCGGTCTATTATTTGAAGCAGGCGGGCTTCCGTCTGGTTGCCGCAACGGAGAAGACCACGGATGAGATGTATGATGCGGATATGACAGGACCTTGCGCCATAGTGATGGGGTCGGAAGGCAGGGGGGTGTCCCCCCAGATGCTTGAATTTGCCGATGTGAAGGCTGCCATTCCGATGTGCGGGGAGATTTCTTCCCTGAATGTCTCGGTCGCGGCTTCGGTCATCCTTTATGAGGCTCTCAGACAGAGGAAGTTCAAACAAAAATGAGGTATCAGATGAAAAAAATTCTACTGACAGCGTTCCTGTCCGTTTTGTGCTTCTGCAACGCCTTTGCGCAGAAGCAGTTGGTCATTGAGCACGAGTATTCGTCATTCAGCGACATATATGCCAATGATTATTTTGACATAACCCTTGTGCCGTCATCATCCTATTCGGTGAAACTCATAACGGACACTTCGATGGAGGATTATGTGCAGGCTTACATCAAGGATGACTCTATGGTCCTTCATCTTGACACCAAGGGTATGCCCAAGGAAGTCAGGAAGGAGTTCTTTGAGGCCTGGAACGGCAAACCGAGGATAACCGCCGAGGTGAGGATGCCGTTTGTCAGGAAGGTGATCCTTGACGGAAATTCCTCAATCTGCTCTTTCGATGAGTTCATCTCGT
>JBJEJS010000406.1:0-7321 GCA_051878235.1 Candidatus Cryptobacteroides sp. | reverse complement strand
GGAAGGGCGTTCTTCCTGTCCTCCTTCAGAAGGGCAAGGACCTGAGAGGAACTTCCTGTGGATGCCGCCATCCCGTAGATGAACGGGGAGACAAGCAGAAGGGTGACCGAGAGTTCCACCCACTTCAGAAGCGACTCACCCATAGACGGGAAGACTTTGAGAAGGAGGGTGTTCAGATATGCCTTCCCGGCGATGTCTATCGCAATTATGACCACTCCGTAGAGAATGACGCGCAGGAAATACGCTTTGAGGACCTGCCTCCATTTGTTCTGCCCTGATACGGTCGCCACAGGCCTCTCCTCCCTGTCTATCCTGTCGAGGACCTTTTGCGGAAGGACCCTTTTCAGCAGACGGTACGCAGGGCCGGCAAGGCGGATCATATAAGGAGCGGTGAAGGTGGTTATCACGGAGACGGCTATTATGACAGGGTATATGAAATCCCTCATCACACCGAGGGAACAGCCGACACCCGCTATGATGAAGCCGAACTCACCGAGTTGGGCAAGGCTGAAACCCGAATGTACGGCGTTCTCAAGACCTTTCCCTGAAATGACGACACCTATGGTGACGAAAAGCACATCCGCCACAAAGACCAGGAGGGTTATAACAAGCACCATCGCCCAATGCTCCACTATCACCGACGGCGACAGCATCATTCCGACAGAGACGAAGAAGACCGCCCCGAAAAGGTCCTTTATCGGATTGAGCAGCCTACCGATGCGCTCCGACTGGATTGTCTCGGCAAGGATGGATCCCATCACGAATGCTCCCAGGGCGGAAGAGAATCCGACACCCTCGGCCAATGTCACCATTGTGAAGCAAAGCCCGATGCCCACAATCAGGAGAATCTCGTCATTGAGGTATTTCGATGCCTTCTTCAGAAGCGTCGGTATCAGATAAATTCCCACAAGGAACCACAGAATCAGGAAGAAGGCCAGTTTCCCGAGGTTGAAAAGCATCTGCGCTCCCTCAAAGCGGTTCGAGACTGCAAGGGACGAGAGGAGGACCATCATCAGGATGGCAATCAGGTCCTCAATGATGATTGTCCCGAAGACTATCTGCGAATAGGGCTTGTGTTTCAGCCCCATCTCATCGAAAGACTTGATTATCACAGTCGTGGATGACATCGAAAGAAGTCCTCCGAGGAAGATGCTCTCCATTGAGGACCAGGACATCGCCATACCTGTCAAGAAGCCGAGGAGGAAGACCCCCAGGAATTTGCTCACGGCCGTTATCAGCACGGAACTGCCCACACTCAGCAATTTCTTGAAACTGAATTCAAGACCGAGGCCGAACATAAGGAATATGATGCCGATCTCGGACCATTGGTGCACCGCCTCCGTGCTCGAGATTCCGTAATAGAAGCCGATGCTCGGACCGATAAGGACACCCGCTACTATATATCCCAGTACGGATGGCTGTTTCAGGGCCTTGGATATGATTGTGAAAATCCCGGCTGAAATAAGAATCACAGCCAGGTCACGCGCAAAGGAAATCTCTTCATTCATAGGTCAGGACGCGGGGAATCAGTTTTCCCCGGCAGCCTTGAGACGCTCGGCATTTTCCGCAACCTGAAGTTGGTCAAGGACTTCCTGGATGTCGCCGTCCATAAAGACAGGCAGGTTGTACATCGTGTAGTTGATGCGGTGGTCAGTCACGCGGGACTGCGGATAGTTGTAGGTGCGTATCTTTGCGGAACGGTCTCCTGTGGACACCATCGTCTTCCTCTTTGCGGAAATCTCGTTGAGATATTTCTCGTACTCCATATTGTAAAGCCTTGTGCGGAGTTCGGCAAGGGCCTTGTCGAAGTTCTTCAACTGGGATTTCTCGTCCTGGCACTGCACCACGATTCCCGAAGGGATATGGGTGAGGCGGATTGCGGAATAGGTCGTGTTGACAGACTGTCCTCCAGGTCCTGAAGAACAGAAGGTGTCCTTTCGGATGTCATTCATATTCAGTTCGATGTCGAACTCGTCAGCCTCAGGGAGGACAGCCACAGACGCAGCCGAGGTGTGTACCCTTCCCTGGGTCTCGGTCTGAGGGACGCGCTGGACGCGGTGCACACCGGACTCATATTTGAGGACACCATAGACCCCGTCTCCGGACACCTTGCAGACAACCTCCTTGAATCCTCCCGCAGCACCTTCGGACTGGCTTGTGACCTCCATCTTCCATCCTCTCCTCTCGAAATACTTGGAATACATCCTGAAAAGGTCACCCGCAAAGATTGCGGCCTCGTCGCCACCTGTACCGCCCCTGATCTCAAGAATCGCGTTCTTGCTGTCCTGAGGGTCGGCAGGGATGAGAAGAAGTTTGATGTCCTGCTCCATCTGAGGAAGTTTGGGCTCGATCTCGGCGATTTCCTCCTTCGCCATCTCCCTGAGTTCCTCATCCTTCTCCGTGTTCAGGATTTCCTTGGCGGCCTCATAGTCACCGACAAGTTTCTTGTATTGGTTGCCTGCCGCTATGATGGGCGACAGTTCCTTGTATTCCTTGTTCAACTGAACATATTTCTTCATATCCGACATAACCTCAGGGTCGGAAAGCTGCTGTTGAAGGGCCTCATATTTGTCCTGAAGCCCCAACACCTTCTCCAAAAGCGAATTTTCTGCCATAGTCGTTCCGCCGACGGCGGGTTTTATTTTATATATATCAAATATTTGTCCTTATTATCATATATGTCCGTCCATGTTCAGACACCGAGCGTCTTCACATAACAGCGGCGGCGCATATACAGTTCATTTTCATATTTTTCCCAGACATTCACCGCCGAGTTTGTCTCAATCTGCGGATTGGCCACCGCCCATTTGCATCCTGCGGCCTTGAACCTGTCCGCCATTATGCAATGGAAGACAGCGGAAATGCCTGTGTTCTGCCACTTGGGCGAAGCACCGTTCAGCATAAGGTCAATGTGACGGAAATCCTTCATCGCCCTGAGGAAATGAAACCATCCGAAAGGGAAGATACGCCCTTTCGCCTTCTGCAATGCGCGGGAGATTGACGGGAAGGCTATTCCGAAGGCAGCCACCTCGTTATCCTTGTCGAGAAGGAAGCAGCACAGCCTCTTGTCAAGCATTCCGATCACCTGTTCGGTCTCCTCCTCAACCTCCTCGTCAGTGAACGGGATGAAATTGTAAACCGCACCGTCGAAACTCTCGTTGTACATCTTGAAGAACCTGCGCACCAGTTCCCTGTCGTGCTTGAGGGTGTCGATGTCGCCTTCCTTCAGTTCATACCTCTCCATCAGCCTTGCCGAGATGTTCTTCATCTTGTCCGGGACCCCCTGGTCGGCGGCCATCCGATACTGGAGCCAGTCACATTCCTTTGTGTAGCCGAGGGCGGTCACCAGATCGTTGTAGTAAGGGAAATTGTAGTAGCAGTTGAACGGAGGGACATTCCCGAAGCCCTCCACCAACATTCCCTGCTTGCCGAGCGTGTTGTAATACAAAGGGCCGTGCACCTCGGTCATACCGTTTTCAAGGGCCCACTGCTCCGCCCTGTCAAGAAGCAACCTTGCCACCTCGATGTCATTGATCGTGTCAAACCAGCCGAAACGCGCGCGCTTCTTGGAATATTTCTCGTTGTAGCGCGGATTTATCATCGCACAGATCCTTCCGACGACCTTCTTCCCGTCAAGGACCATCCACATCCTGTGCGGACAGTAGCGGGCGGTGGACACCGTCGTGAGGGACTTCATCTGGTCGGAATGAAGCGCGGGGACATACTGGGGGCAGTCCCGATAAAGGTCATCGGGAAACTTTATGAATTTTTTCAGGTCTCTTTTGGTCGTGACCTCGACAAGTCTGTAGTCAGGCATAAGGGTATATTACAATAAAATGTGCGCAAATGTAATAAAAATCATTCAATCCTGCGCAAATGTTCGATGGCTACCTGGGCGCAGGCGCAGCCGAAGACCGCGGGGAGATAGGAAATTGTGCCGACCTGTGATTTCTTGTTCCTCCCGGAGTCGGGGACAATGGCCCTCCCGTCAGGCAGTTCCTCCGAGAAAACCACCTTGAAGCCTTTGGAGATTCCAATATGCCTGAGCCTCTTGCGGACAATGTAGGCAAGAGGGCAGTTGAATGATTTTGATATGTCGGCTATGCGGATTTTTGTCACATCATATTTCGCCCCCGCCCCCATAGAGGAGACAAGGGGAATCCCATTGTCCACGCAATATTTTATCAGGGCGAGTTTCGGGGAGAGCGTGTCGATGGCATCGACAAGAAAATCTATCCTGAGGCCCGACAGAAGGGTCGCCGGGTCCTCAAGATAGTCTTTGATGATTTTTATGTCAAGTTCAGGATTGATGTCCAGAAGCCTTTCCGAGAGCACATCGCACTTGGGCCTGCCGATGGTGGAGTCCAGCGCAAGCAGCTGCCTGTTCTTGTTGCTCGGATTGACCTCGTCGCTGTCAAGGATGATGATATGGCCGATTCCCGCACGCACAATCATCTCTGCGGCATATCCGCCCACTCCCCCGACTCCGATCACAGCCACGCAAGCCTCGGAGAAACGCCTGAGGGTCTGTTCCCCGACAAGCATACAAGTCCTTTCCTTCCAGTCCTCCATTTTCAAGCCTCCTGTCCCGTTTGTGCAACAATGAAAAATAACGCAACATTACGGCCTGCAAAGTTAGAAAATAATCATTTTCCCGCAATAAGGACTCACATCTGAGCCTCCACCCCGCCTCCGAGGGCGTGGTAGAGGGAGATGACCGCAGCAATCATATCGTACCTGTCCTGGGCAAGGTCGGTCTGTGCGGAAAGGAGGGACTGCTGGGCGGTCAGGACATCGAGGTAGGTAGTCGATGAGTGGAGCATCAGAAGTTCGGTCTTTTTGACGGCAGTCTCAAGGGCCGCCGCCTGGCTCTCGCGCTGTGCAGACCTCTCAAGGGCAGTCTGGTATTTGGAGAGGGCATTGTTGACCTCCGCTCCCGCATTGAGGATTGTCTGCTGGAAATTCAGGAGCGCCTCCTGCTGCTGTGACTTGCTGATTTTGACCTTTATGGCGTTCACCCTCGCGTTGAAGATCGGCTCAAGGATGGATGCTGTCGCCGAAAGAAGCAGACCGCCAGGATTCACGACGGAGCCGAAACTGTTGGTCCAGCCGACTGTGCCTCCGAGGGTCAGGGACGGGTACATCGCTCCCCTGGCCTGATTGACGGCATAGTAGGCGGAAGCAAGATTGTATTCTGCCGCCTTGACATCCGGCCTGGACGAAAGAAGCCTCAAAGGCACTCCTGTCTTGAGTTCCTCAGGAAAGCGCACATCCGCCATCGACCCGCGCGCGATGGTGTGGGGAGTCTCCGCCAAAGTGGTGCAGAGGGAGTTCTCCACCTCTGTGATGGAATGGCGGATGCTCTGGATTCCCGCGAGGACTCCGTGCCAGGCCCCTTCCATCTGTGCGACAGCCACCTCGTTGGACATTCCCGCCTGTGTCATAGCCTTGAGCACCCTGACGCTGTGGCTGAACTTCTCTGCGGTCTGGGTGGCTATCCTCAACTGCTCGTCGAGCATCACAAGGGTATAATACTGGGTGGCAATCGAAGCGACAAGCCCTGTCATCGATGCCTGCTCATATTCCTTTGTCATCTGTGCCGAGGCCTTGCTCATCCTTTTGGCGTTGGTCTTCTTGCCGAAGATGTCAATCTCCCAACTTGCGGAGACAGGAACGGAGTAGGTCCAGGACGGCCCCGTCTGCACACCGCTGTAGTTGTTGAATCCGCTGACACCTCCGTTCGGGGCGAAATTGAATGACGGTATGTAACTGAGCCTTGCCGTCTTGAGGGAGAGTTCCGCCTGCTCTGTGTGGAGACGGGCGACATTGACATCCGTGTTTCTCTCCAGACCCTTCTCTATCAGGTCCCTGAGCACAGGGTCTGTGAAAAGTTCCCTCCATCGGAGGTCGGCGATGGAGACGGTGTCCGTCGTGGCATATTCCTCACCGTAGAGGTCATCAGGGGCGGAGATGCTTTCAGGGCGTTCATATTTCTTGTAAATGCCGCAGCCGCAGACGAGGGCTGCGGCCACGGAAACAGCAAATATTCTTATATATTTCATATATCCCATATATATTATATATATCATTTTTTCATATTCCGTAAATCTTCCAGTTCTCCCTGGATCTGCCAGTCACCTTTCTCCTGCTCGACAGGCTTCACCTTCTCCTCGATGAACTGGAACACGCAGAACAGGGACGGGACGAGGAACAGGAGCACAAGCGTTCCCACAAGCATTCCTCCGACCGCACCGGTACCCAGTGAAGAGTTTCCGTTTGCGCCGACTCCCGTGGAGAACATCAGAGGCATCATTCCGAAGATCATCGTCAGGGCGGTCATCAGAATCGGACGGAGCCTAACCTTTGCCGCCCCTATCGCAGCCTGCGTGAGGCTCATACCTGCCTTGCGCCTCTTGGATGCGTACTCGGTGATGAGGATGGCCGTCTTGGCGAGGAGTCCTATCAGCATTATGATACCAGTCTGCAGATAGATGTTGTTCTCCAATCCGAAGATTTTTGCAAAAAGGAGGCTGCCCATCAATCCGCACGGAACCGAGATTATCACCGCAAGCGGAATCAGCAGGCTCTCATAAAATGCGCAAAGAATAAGGTAAATAAGAAGAATGCATATTCCGTAGATAATCATTGAATTGTTTCCGGTCCGGCTTTCTTCACGCGCCAACCCGGCGAATTCAAAGCCGTATCCTCTTGGGAGTGTCCGGGCAGCGACCTCATTGACGGCCTTGATTGCGTCTCCGGAAGAATAGCCCTCCGCAGCGGAACCGTTGACCGCTATGGAATTGTACATATTGAATCTTGCAAGCGACTGTGCACCATAGACCTTTGTCAGGGTGACGAACTGGGAGAGCGGAGCCATCGTCCCGTTGTCCATCCTCACATAACTCCTGTCAAGGTCGTCCGGGGTCATCCTGTACTTCGGATCGGCCTGGATGGTCACACGATAGACGTGGGAGAACCTGTTTATGTTGGAGACATACTGGCCTCCGAAATATCCTCCGAGAGTCGAGAGGACCGTCGCAGGTGATACTCCCGCCCTCTTGCACTTCGCGGCATCGACATCGACCATATACTGCGGGAACCTCGGGCTGAACGAGGTGTATGCCATCGCAATCTCCGGCCTGCTGTTGAGCGCGCCGATGAAGTTCTGGGCTATCTCGTAGAAATCGTTCACATCACCGCCGTTCTTGTCCTGGAGGTGCATCTCGAAACCGTTGGTCGTTCCGTAGCCCGTGATGACCGGAGGTGCTACAGGCATGATCTGGGCATCCTTGATGTCGGCGGTAACTGCCCTGATCTGAGC
>JBJEJS010000405.1:0-7325 GCA_051878235.1 Candidatus Cryptobacteroides sp. | reverse complement strand
AGGAAATAAGTTCCGCGAGGTCGCGGCAGCCGAATTTCTGCATCAGCGAATAAAGGAGGGACATCCTGTCCTCAACCTCCGAAAGCCTCTCCGGGGAGAATGACATCCTCTCCCCCATCGACGACACTTCGGAAAGGATGTCGTCAAGTTCCACCCTCGCCCCGTCAATCCTTTCGGTCAGGGCGGCGGTCTGCGGGAGATATTCCGAGATTCTCTCCAGTCTTTTTCCTGCTTCCCTCAAAACGGTGTCCAATGACATCCTGCCTGTCTGCTCGTCATCGGAGAACAGGCTCTCCACAGCGTAGAGACTGCCCTTTATCTCCTCCGCATTGGCAAGTTGCCTCTGCTCAGCCTCAAGTTCCTCCAGTTCCCCGTCACGCAGGGAGGCTGACTCCAACTGTCTGTAGCGGGCCTCGTTGTATTCCCTTTCAGCCTCCGCCCTCGCGATTCTTCCCTTCAGTTCCTCGACTTCGGACTTGCAGGAGAGATAGGCTGCGTAGGCTGCGGAACATTCCGAAAGAAGCCCTCCGTTGCCCGCATAATGGTCCAGGACCGAGAGGCGGAACTTTCCGTCGGCAAGCCTTAGGGTCTGGTGCTGGGAGTGGATGTCTATCAGCCTGCTTGAGATGGACTGCAGGGCGGATGCCGTCACGGGAGTGTCGTTAACAAACGCCCTCGCACGGGAAGTCCTTCCGACCATCCTCCTGAGGATCAGATGTCCCCCGTCCCAGTCGGCGTCCATATCCTCCACAACCGAGCGGAGTGAGACATCGTCAGGGTCGGCCTCGAACTCAGCCTCCACGACGCATTTGTCCCCGTTCTCCCCTATCACAGACACATCGGCCTTTGAGCCGAGCGCAAGGGCTATGGAGCCGAGAAGGATTGATTTTCCAGCACCTGTCTGGCCAGTGATTATGACAAGACCCTCCGGAAAAGTGATGTCCAGAGAGTCTATCAGCACATAATTCTTGACCTGAAGGCGGCTGAGCATTGCAGGACTATTCTTTGTTGTCCTCCTTTGCCATCCTGTAGAAGATTTCGCCGCTCTCGAATTCGGAGATTGCGACAAGACCCGGTTTCGGCTGGCGCTCGTAGTATTTTGAGATTTCTATCTGCTCGCGGTTCTCGAAGACCTCCTCCATAGTGTCGCGGTCGTTCTTGAAGTCCTCAAGTTTCTTTGTGAGCTCCTTCTTCTCGGCGAGGGAAATCTGGTTTGCCCTCTTTGAGAGGATCACCACTGTCTCATAGATGTTCCCGGTCGGAGAGGCAAGGTCGCACAGGTCCCTCGTCTGGGTGTTTACAGGTACTTTCTTAACTTTATCCATAATTGTAAATATTTCTTCCTATTTAATTATACCCCCGGGAAATGACGGGGTTTCAATTATTTTTTCGCCTTTCCCGATTTTTTCGCCTCATTCTTCAAAGCCTTCTCCAGGGCCTTGCGCTCCTTGGCGTACTCCTTCTCCTTCATATTCGCCTCAGCCTCATTGACAGAGCCTTTGCCCAACTCCTTCTGCGCCCTCCTGTAAAGCGCGTCCAGTTCCTTCCTGTATTTGGACTCGGGAATCTCGCCGATGAAGTTCAGATAGTCGTCCACAAACACGAGATACCTCTCCTTCTGCTTGCGCAGGACGCTGAGTTTCGCATATTTATATGATGACATCGCCGTGTAGTAGAGGATGTCCTCCCGGTACATATTGTCCGCATTGGACTTGAGCACATTCTTGAATGCGACCCTCGAAGCGAGGTAGTCCTCCATGTGGTAATACAGCCTCGCCCCCTCAAACGCCTTGGTGTCAAGCCTCTGCTGAAGGTCGTCCAGCATATCGAAGCAGACAGGGACGTGGGAGGAGCCCGGGAACTCGGTGACATACTGGGTTATGGCATCCATCGCCCTGTAGGTCGGACTCTGGTCCAGTTCGTATCTCAATGTGGAACGGTACAGGCAGTCAATCCTGAGAAACCTCGCCTCTGAAGCGAAAGGGCTTCTCGGGTAGTGCTCCACAAACCTGTCGAAATTCGCCTCGGCAGTAAGATAGTCCTTCTGGCGGTAATTGCTCAACCCCCAATAATACTGGACCGTGTCGTCACGCTCCGTCCCGGATGTCAGGACCGAAAGGGACTCGAAAAGTGCGGCAGCCTTGTTGTATTTGCGGGTGTTGAAATAATCGAAGGCCGCCTCGTATTTTGCGTCGGAGTCGGTGCTGTTCAGAAGAATCTCATACTGTGACTTGCAGCCCGCCAGAAGAAGGGCCGCCGCCATTGCCGTCAGAACGAATTTTGTATATTTCATAAATCAATCAAGTTTCACAATTGTGTAATTCCCTGTCAGGCCCTGCCGAGTCCGTGAAGGCTGAGGAACCTCTCCGCGTCCATCGCCGCACGGCAACCTGAGCCTGCGGCCGCCACAGCCTGCCTGTAGGAAGGGTCCTGCACATCCCCTGCCGCGAAAACTCCCTCGACATTGGTCTTTGAGGACTTTCCCTCAGTGATTATATATCCCTGGGAATCGACATTCACCCAACTGCTGAAAAGTTCGGAGTTCGGGTGATGTCCGATGGCAAGGAAAAAGCCGTCCACCGCTATATCAAAAACCTCGCCGTCCTTTCTTTCGATGCGCACTCCGTTCACTCCTGTCATCAGGTCGCCGAGCACTTCCTTCGTAGAGCAGTTCCAGAGGACCTCCACATTCGGAAGGGAGAGGACCCTCTCCTGCATCGCTGCGGAAGCCCTGAAGACATCCCTGCGGACTATCATATACACCTTGCGGCAAAGTCCCGCAAGATATGAGGCCTCCTCGCAGGCGGTGTCCCCACCGCCGACCACAGCCACATCCTTACCCCTGTAGAAGAATCCGTCGCAGGTCGCGCACGCCGACACTCCCATTCCCCTGAACTTTTCTTCGGAAGGCAGCCCGAGGTATTTCGCCGTCGCCCCTGTCGCAATGATGAGGGTCTCGGCGGAAATTTCCTTGTCGCCGTCAACCGTTATGCGGAACGGCCTGGAGGAGAGGTCAGCGGATGTTACCATACCCGTCCTGAGGTCAGCGCCCACACGCACGGCCTGGGAGCGCATCGAGTCCATAAGGACCTGGCCTGACACCCCGTTCTCGAAGCCGGGGAAGTTCTCGACCTCTGTTGTCGTGGTAAGTTGCCCTCCCGGCTGCATACCCTCGTAAAGGACCGGAGAGAGCGATGCCCTCGCAGTATAGATTGCGGCTGTGTAACCCGCAGGACCGCCGCCTATGATCAGACATTTGACAGATTCCATAAATTTCCTTTTTATGAGACGGACCGTCTCAGCAGTTCTTTGTGTAGAGATATTTGCCGAACTTGTTCAACGCCCAGCCGAGCAGGCAGTCGGGAAGGATGACGACAAACGGGAAGAAAATCTTGTTGACAAAGCCAGGCATAGTGCCCTTGCGCCTTTTGAACATCGCATTCAGGGCCTTGTCTGTCGCCTTGTCCGCGTCAATCATCACCTGAAGGTTCCTCGCGAGTTTCCTCAAGTTCGGCTTCAGAGGCACAAGCGGGGTGTCAACCGCCCCGAAATAGGCGTTGGAGACACTCACTCCCGTCCCCCTGCACTCAATCCTGAGAGAGCGGGAGAAGCCCTTGACAAACCTCTTCGTGTTTCCGTACATCCCGATTGCAGGCCATTCCATCCAGGCGGCAAGGGATGATATGTTCAGCACATAGCCATTCCCCCTTTCTATCATCGCCGGAACGAACTCACGGCAGAGCATCAGAGG
The DNA here is from genome assembly GCA_051878235.1 of Candidatus Cryptobacteroides sp. Classification (GTDB taxonomy): domain Bacteria; phylum Bacteroidota; class Bacteroidia; order Bacteroidales; family UBA932; genus Cryptobacteroides. Next base: position 3,574 of record JBJEJS010000405.1, on the reverse strand, counting down.
GGTGTGGCAATGAAGCATCATCATAAGGGACAGGAACTTCGGAGAAGTCTCACAGGTCTTCTTGCAGTACATTATCCCCGCATTGTTGATGAGGACCTCGACAGTCCTTCCCTTTGCGGCTGCCGCCACCTTCGATGCAGCATCCTGGGCAGAGAGGTCCTGCGGGATGGTCACAAGGTCGAAAGAAGGAGTCCACTCCTTCCTGAAATCGTCGAATGAGGCGACCTCGGCCCTGATCTCCTCCGCAGTCGCATCAAGCCTCTCGGCGTTGATGTCAACCAGAAGAAGGCTGTAGCCGCGTCTTGCGAGTTTTAGGGCATATAGCCTGCCCATTCCTGATGCGGCGCCCGTGACGAGGGCGTATGTCCTATATTGAGCAAAATCTTTCTTTTTCATATCTTAAAGGTCCATATATGCCATATTTTCGGCATAAGGCATAGAACGGGCAAAAATAGCATTTTTCTGCGGTTCTACAAAATATATATTGGTCTTTATAATTATTCAATATTATTTAATATATTTGCAGCCTATTTGGTAAAACTTGCTGATTAAACACTGAACTATGCAGAAGGATTTTTCTGAAGAACTGGAAATATTCAAGAACAACCTGAAAAAACATTCATTGAAGGCGACTCCGCAAAGGATGGCTGTGCATAAGGCAATGTTGTGCCTCGGGCACGCATCTGCGGACACCGTGGTAGAGAACATAAGGAAGAACAGCGAGGCGACCGTCACAGTGGCTTCGGTCTATAACATCCTGACCCAGCTTGCGGATTTGGGAATCTACAGCCGGCGGTTCAGTTCCAACAACAAGATGTATTTTGATGTTACCAACACGCGCCATATCCACATCTACGACTGCGAGAGGCATATCTACAAGGATTTTATGGACGATGAACTTCTGGAGATCATCGAGTCGAAACTCAAGAAGAAGAAATTCAGGGGTCTGAGCATCGAGAGCATCGACATACAGATTGTCGCCAGACCGACCAAGAAAGTCTTGGGCCTGAGACAATAATGTGTTTCAGAACATAAGTGATAATAAACCTGCGAAACTTGAGCGGTGAAAATGGACACTCCGTTTATATATGACAGATTTGTGACCGGCAGGAACTTTGTCGGCAGGAAGAACGAATGCAACGCTTTGTCAAACCTGATAGTCAGCGGGGAGAATGTCGTGATTTACGAGCCTCCCAAGACAGGCAAGACATCGGTCATCCAGAACACCCTGTTCAATATGAACATCAGCGGGAAGGTCTTCCCTGTCGCCAGCCTGAACTTGTTCAACATCAGGACCTGCAGGGATTTCCTGACAGGATTCGGCAGCGCGGTCATCCGCAGCGTGGCATCCTCCCCTGAGGAGTGCGGGGAACTTGTGCGCACCTTCCTTGAGGGCACCCACTTCGTCTTCGACCGCCAGAGATTCGTCTCCTGCGGAGAGGCGGTTTCCCTGAACTGGGACCCTGACACTTCGGATATGGAGAAGATGGCGGCCCTGCCTTTTGAAATAGCGGCCCAGAAAGGGACAAGGCTCATCGTGATTCTCGACGAGTTCCAGACCATCCTCGCGGACGAGTCCTATTGGGACCTGTTCAAGGCTATGGAAAGGGTGTTCAAGAAGGTCAGGGAAGACGGCAGGCCGCTTTGCAGTTTCATCATCTGCGGCTCCAAGGTGAACGCGATGAAATACATTTTCGAGGAGCAGAAGTTCTTTTACGGACTGGTGAACAGGATTCCGCTTTCGGAGATTGACGACAGGGAGATTGTGGAGCACATCGTCAGGGGCTTCCTCCAGGGGGGCAAGGTCCTTGAGAAGGAACAGGCTCTCGGGGCCTGCAGGCTGTTCAGGAACAACATCTGGTACACCAGCCATTTCTTCTCAGTCTGCAACTCACTTTCCAAAGGCTATATGAACGAGGGGATTATGACTGATGCCCTCGGAGTCCTCCTCAGCATACACGAGCCGAGATTCATCTCCCTGATGGACAGCCTGACCGACTTCCAGATAAGCCTTCTGAAGGCGGTCCTTGAGGGGGTCAAGAAATTCAGCGCGACGGACATAATCGAGAAATACGCCCTCAACTCCTCCGCCAATGTGAAGAGGGTGAAGGACGCGCTCAAGAAGAAGGAGGTCATCACTTTCGACGAGAATGACGAGCCTGTGGTCCTTGACCCGCTGTTTGAATATTGGGCAAGGAAATATTATTTCTCGATGACGGCATAATGACATATATATATTAAGAGATATGATATTATATATATGAAATATATCATATATCCTTATATATAATAAAATATACCATATTCCATATATGAAAAAGAAACTGGTCGTTCTCACCGGCGCGGGAGTGAGCGCCGAGAGCGGTATAAGCACATTCAGGGACAGCGACGGCCTTTGGGAGAACTACAATGTCGAGGATGTCGCGTCAATCGACGGATGGTACAGGGACAAGGCTCTCGTACTGGATTTCTACAACCAAAGGAGGGAACAGTTGAAGACGGTCAAACCGAATGCGGCCCATCTGGCCATTGCCGCTCTGGAGAAGGACTATGATGTGACTGTGGTGACCCAGAACATCGACAATCTCCACGAGGCGGCGGGGAGCACGAGAATCATCCATCTTCACGGGGAACTCACAAAAGTGCGCCCGGAGAACTGCTGCAATGAGGCTGACGGGTTTTCGGAGAAGAATGTCTTTGACATAGGCTATGGAAAAATCCTGCCCGGCGACCTCGCGCCTAACGGGGCCCAGCTCAGGCCGCACATAGTCTGGTTTGGGGAGGCCGTCCCAAAGATCGAGGCGGCAATCGATGCCGTACAAAGGGCTGACATCCTGCTGATTGTGGGGACTTCCCTTCAGGTCTATCCTGCGGCGGGACTTTACAGGTATGCGGGGGATGACACTCCTATATATATAATAGACCCTAAGGATGTGCCTGTGAGGGACCGCAGAATCACCCACATAAAGGATGTGGCGACCTGCGGGATGAGGACTTTCAGGGAACTGTGCGACAAGGGACTTGAAAAAAATTCCTAAAACCTCCATTTAATTTTTGATTGTTCAAATGTTTGATTACCTTTGCACCCGCAAATAAAAAGGAGGTGATAAAGTTATGATTATAGTTCCTATCAAGGAAGGCGAGAACATCGAGAAGGCTCTCAAGAAGTTCAAAAGGAAATTCGAGAAGACAGGCGCAATCCGTGAACTGCGCGCACGCAAACAGTTTGTGAAACCGTCAGTCAAGAGAAGGGAGGAGATCAAGAAAGCCATTTATGTTCAGCATCTCCAGCTCCAGGACGAGCAGTAATTGAGTTTTCAGAAGAAAACATATTTAAGGGTTGACCGTTTTGATGTGCCCCCCAAAAGTTGGACGGTTTAACATTAAAAAGTCTATTGGTAAAGAGTTCGGTATTGAACCGGACTCTTTCCTTTTAGTCTCAACTTGATCCGATCATGGTTGTAGTAGTGGATGTAGGAGCGAAGCTCCTTTTCAAACTCCTCTACGGATGACCATTGATGGTAGTGTTTCATTGAGTGTGTCCGGAGCCAGTCTCTCGGACTCTTTAGATGTG
>JBJEJS010000404.1:0-1545 GCA_051878235.1 Candidatus Cryptobacteroides sp. | reverse complement strand
CTGATACATTGTTTACTCTTTTGTTTGTGAGTCAACTATTTTCAGTTAAATACAAAATCCCCCGGTGAGAGGGGGATGTTCCCCCAATTAGAAAAATTCACCCCCCGAAATCCAACAATTTCTTATCGAGAAACAACAAATTTCGCAAAGCATCTTTATTTTCATTCAGAAAAATTTGGACGGGGGGGGTAAAGTTTATATCTTTGCGGTTCTTGTGTTTAGGTGTTTTAGGAAATACTGTTAGGTTTAGGAAAGTAAGTCGTGACGATAAGAAAGTCAGGTTGTTTTATCGTACTGTTGCTTCTGATGGCAAACCATCACCCCTCCGCCGCCCGATTTTCAAATATGGGTGGGTCGGGTGTGGCTGCGCGTTTCCTGACCTCTGCCACCGTCCAGACCGTCCCAGACGGTCTCCCGACCGTGTCTGCCGCTTCGCAGACTTTGTCCGTCGCCGCCCAATCCGCGTCCGGCACTCTCCAGCCCGCGCAAAACGCTTGCCAAGCCTTGACCGCTGTCCAGCCCGTACAAGACACTTCCCAAACCGATTCCTCCGCCGTCCGCACAACGGTGTCCGCAGCCTCCCCGGCCACTCCCGCCTATCTCCAAACCTTTAAACTTTTCTATGTCTGTGACGAGACGGTCATCAAGGAGGATTATCTGGACAACGCCGTCCAAATGGACAAAATCAGGAAATACCTTGCCCTTTCCCCGCGTATTGACAGCATAGCAATCTATGCCTACGCATCCCCGGAGGGCTCTTTCGCAAGGAACAACAGGCTTGCCATAGGCAGGGCCGAGGCGGCGAAAGACTTCATCCTCAAACACGCAAGGGACCTCCCGGATGACAGGATTCTCCTCCGTCCGATGGATGAGAACTGGGAGGGGCTCCGTGAGGCCGTGGAAAGGGACTACCACAGGCACGACCGCGACAAGGTCCTGAAGATTCTGGATGACAACTCTGTCGGCAATGACACCAAGAAATGGCGTCTGGGCCGTCTCGACGGCGGATACACCTGGTCTTACCTGAAACGCAACTATATGCCGCGCCTCAGGTATGCCACCTGGATATGCGTTTGGGCGGAGCCTCTTCCTGCTGTGACACCAGTGGAGTACACCCCTGTGTTCACGGCAGTTCAGAAGAAACCTGACCTCCGTCCTACGCCTGTCCCCGCACCTGTGTTCCCCCGTCCTGACTCCTTGAGGAAAAGGACTGTCGTCGCCCTTAAGACCAATATGCTCTACGATGCGGTGACCGTCCTGAACTTCGCTGTGGAAGTCCCGATTAACAAGAACTTCTCGTTCCAGTACGAGCACCATTGCCCGTGGTGGCTGTCAAAGAACAACCGCCTCTGCCTCCAGTATCTCTCATTCGGCGGAGAATTCCGTTGGTGGTTTGCCCCTAAGACAAAACCGGAGACAGAAAAGAGGAAACTCCGCGACGCCCTTGTGGGACATTACCTCGGAGTCTATGGCTTCGGCGGCAAGTTCGACTTCCAGAAGGACCGCAATTTCGGATGCTATCAGGGAGAGCCGATGAGTTTCGGC
>JBJEJS010000403.1:0-1550 GCA_051878235.1 Candidatus Cryptobacteroides sp. | reverse complement strand
GACGACAAGACGGGTATGATGTACGGTGTGATGGTCTACAACCACACGGGGAACAAGGGCAACACCAGCCTGACAATAGCCGACTCCGCGATGATGAAGATGACGGAGGACAAGAAGGCGTTGACATTCACGCTTTTCAGCGGCTCGAACTATGAGGAGACCAACACGAGGAAATACCGCGACACCACCCTCCAACTCCAGACCATAGACTTCAACAGGCAGAATCTTGTCATCCCTCTCGAGAACTACGCTTTCCAGAAATCGGATGACGACAGATTCAGCAACGAGGTCAAATCAATGAGCCTCAAGCAATTGGAAAGGCACAAGGATTCCGTCTCGGCAATCCGCGACGAGACCCTCGCCAAACAGTTGAGCCTGCTTGCGGACAGCCGTTCCATCAGATTCTCAAGCCAGCTCGACACATCGAGGCACAAGAACATAAGGGTCAATTTCGACTACTCCGCCCTTCCCGAATGGGAAAGCATCGACTCCAAGATAGACGCCCACGAAAAGGCGCTGTCCAACATAAACGAATATATAGCGACCCTCACATCATTCTCAAGGGAGACCTATTTCAACTCCTACACCCTCCGGCGGAGCGATGTGGAGATACTGAAGAAATTCGCCGGGGCGCTTGCCTGCTTCATCCTCTTCTTCATCGGAGCGCCTCTCGGGGCGATCATCCGCAAGGGAGGCCTGGGCACGCCTGCCATCATCTCCGTGCTCTTCTTCGTGCTCTACTGGGTGGTGGACATCACAGGGACCAAACTTGCCAACGACGGTGCCATATCCCCTGCGGCGGGAGTGTTCATATCCTCGTATGTGCTGTTCCCTATCGGGCTGTTCCTCTCGTGGAAGGCAATCAACGACTCCGCGATTTTCAACACGGACAAGATGAAGGAATTTTTCAAAAAGATAAGAAACAAAGTGTTCGGAAGATTACGCAAGACACGCATAGTGTATATGGGCACGCCGGAATTTGCCGTCGCGCCTCTTGATGAACTCCGCAGGAACGGCTACAATGTCGTCGGAGTGGTCACGGTAGCGGACAAGGCAAGCGGAAGAGGCTTGAAGGTCAATGAGAGCGCGGTGAAGAAATACGCCGTTGCCAACGGGATACCTGTCCTCCAGCCTCTCTCCCTGAAAGACCCTGAATTCCTCGATGCCCTGAGGTCCTGGAATGCGGACCTGTTCGTCGTGGTGGCGTTCAGGATGCTCCCTAAGGCCGTCTGGTCTATGCCGAGGCTCGGGACATTCAACCTCCACGCCGCCCTTCTGCCGCAGTACAGGGGTGCCGCCCCTATCAACTGGGCTGTCATCAACGGGGACAACATTACCGGAGTGACCACCTTTATGATTGACGAGGGGATGGACACGGGCCACATCATAATGCGCGAGCAGTGCAGGATCTCAGAGACCGACACCGCAGGGGACATCCACGACAAACTTATGGAAATCGGGGCAAAGACCGTCCTGCAGACAGTTGACGCGATAATGGACAAGGACATCGAACTCCGCCTCCAGAAGAGTTTCATCCAGGGCTCCGAAAG
>JBJEJS010000402.1:0-1550 GCA_051878235.1 Candidatus Cryptobacteroides sp. | reverse complement strand
CACGGTATGCCTGCCTCATACGAAAGCCTTATGGAGCAGTTCCCGAAATGGTTTGACCTCGCGTCACGCCATCCGTCCGTTCTCCTCTACCATCCCTACAACGAGACCGAGGGAGAGGAGCAGTTGAGGACCGTCTGGTCGGCTCTGGACAGGATTGCCGAAGACTATCCTCCTGTGGTGATGGAAGAAAGGGATGTCATCCACATCCACAAATACTGGTGGAGCCTCTTTGAGAACCTCGGACTGTACTACGACACCTACAGGCAGTTCCCAAAGGCGGTGATGGTGGATGAGTTCGGAGGGAATTATCTTGACGGACAAGGCAATATGGGTCTTTATCCGTCCATCCGTGAGAGTTATATGAGATTCCTCGGCCCTTCGCACACCGCTCCTGAAAGGCTGCGCCATCTCGACCGTTCCTGCGCCAAGGTTGCGGAATACTGGAGAAGAACCGGTGCTGCCGGCATCGCGCCATTCACTATGGCAAGCAGTCAGGAGGACGGATGCAACTGGTTCACAGGACCTTTGAAGGACGGCAACCCCAAAAGTGTCTGGGATGCCCTGACTGTTCTATGGTCCGAAAGAGCCGTGAGTCTCGACATCTGGGACTGCAATTTCACCCCTTCGCAGAGGCTCTCCGTCCCTGTGCACCTCTTCAATGACAGCGAATCCGAAGCGGTTCTGGAATATGAGGTTTCCATACTGAAGGACGGGGATGCCATCTCCTCCGCAAGGTACAGCCACACATCCCCGGCGTTCTCACACGAAACGGAGAAAATAGGAATAACAGTCCCGTCGGAGCCGGGAAGATACCTTCTCAGGGCCGAACTGCTCAACCCCACACCGGATGTCAAGTCAAGGGTACTTTCTGATTGGGACATCAGGGTTCTGGAGGCGGAAGTTCCTGCGGAAGTCAGAAAACTGAAAATATTTGTGCCTGAAGATGAGGCAGAACTTCTGGATTTCGCATCGGAGAGAGGTCTTAAGAGGGCCGGTTCAATCAGAAAGGCCGATGCAGTCCTTTTGGGAAGGACCTCCTTCGGACATCTTGAGAGATACGCCTCAGAACTGGAAAAGGCGGTTGACAGGGGCGCTTCGGTTATCCTTCTCGATGTCGGGGAGACGGCTTTGGGACAAGGCTATCCTGAAAACGGGTCTGACCTCGGTCCGCTTCAGGGAGTGGCCAAAATCAAGGATGCGAAAGTCACCACATATCCGCTGTTCAGCGGTATGACATTGATCTGCAAGGAAATGGCTGAACCTGAAAGCCATATTCATCCATTCAGGGCGGACTCCGGTGATGGAGTCGGGGCTACGGATGGGACAAAGGCTTCCGGAATACTCTGGAACAACCTTGACAGGCACGCCACCGACCTTTGGAACGGGCTCAGGGGAGGGCTGATTGTTCCCGCCTCCGACATTGAACTTGAGGGGCTGAGCACAGGGGCGTTTCTGGAACAATGGACCAGCCGGGGAGCAGACAGGGAAAAAATAACAGGAAAAGACAGTTATTTCGCCTACGAATTGTGCGGTTTCTACGGATTCAGCAC
>JBJEJS010000401.1:0-1554 GCA_051878235.1 Candidatus Cryptobacteroides sp. | reverse complement strand
CCCAGAATCCGGCACATCCGGACCTCAGCCGGACTTTCATAAGCCGGTCCGGTCACCTCAACGACAGGCAACTGGATTTGTACAGAAAGGGAGACTGGGGAAGGTGGTCCAAAGGGTATATGCCTGTGGACTTCCTGACTGACAATGACATAACGGGAGGGAACTCAGGCTCGCCTGTGCTGGACTCGAAAGGGGAACTCATAGGTCTTGCCTTCGACGGGAACAAGGAATCCCTTGCTTCGGATGCGGAGTATAATCCGGGCTACAACAAATGTGTCTGCGTTGACATCAGATTCGTGCTCTGGACCCTCGACAGATATGCAGGGATGGACCGGATAATCAAAGAATTGGGTCTGTAGGAGGCAGTCTGCTCTGCAAGGAGGGACCGCTACATCCTGTCCATTTCGCGGCGCAGGTCCTTCTCCTTGATTGACTGGCGTTTGTCATATTCCTTCTTTCCTCTTGCGAGGGCTATGAGGAGTTTCGCATATCCGCCTTCGGAGATATACAGTTTCACCGCAACTATTGTCAGGCCTTTCTCCTTGACCGACCTCTGGAGTTTGAGAAGTTCGCGTTTAGTCAGGAGGAGTTTGCGGTCACGGCGCGGGTCGTGACGGCCCCAGGTGCCCCACCAGTAGTCCGCGACGTGCATATTCTTGACATAAAGTTCACCGCCGTTGAAATAGCAGAAAGCGTCCACAAGGGAGGCTTTGCCTGCCCTTATGGACTTTATTTCCGTACCTGTGAGCACTATTCCCGCCTGATAGGTCTCAATGAACTCGTAATCAAACGAGGCTCTGCGGTTCTTTATCTCAACTTTGCTTTTTGCCTTCGGCATAGCCAATCCCTCCTTCTTTTTCGCCCTCCGGACCACCGTCCGTCTATCGGGAGTGCAAAGATAAGGAATTTTTACGACCGTGCGATGGCATATATGATGGAATCGCCTATCACAGTCAGCAGCCCGACGCAAATGATGTAAATCACGACATCATAGTCAGTGAAACTGAAGATGAGATTCGCCGCGAAGACCGCGATGAAGAACAACCAGCCGGTCACTTTTGCTGATGTGGCACGCCTGCCCGCCTTGGAGTAATCGACGGCAATCGCAGGAGCGAAGGTGAGGAACATACTGAGAGCCGAGACTCCCAGCGAAATCCATTGGCGCGACTCCGTCACGGGAGCCGCCTTGAAGCACAGAAGTCCGAGCAATGCGCTGACTGCAAATGCTATGATTGTTTTTACGGTGTCAATTTTCATAAAAGTAATTTTACAGTTTCGCCAAAAGCAGCATCTTGTTCACCTCCGGGACCTGGGATGCAGGAAGCCATTTGGCCATACCCGCCTTCCAGACAAGGGTCTCGGGACGGATGAGGCCGTTCTTTGCCATAAGTTGCAGTTCACTCTCCTTGAAAGGACCTGCCTGGGCGTTGTCCACCACCAGATAATACTGGGTCTCGACAGGAATCTGCGGAGGGACCGCCTGCTGTTTCGGGCCCATACATTGGGACAGCATATCGGGCATCTGCCTTGCCACGCTCATCCCGATTCCCAATT
>JBJEJS010000400.1:0-1554 GCA_051878235.1 Candidatus Cryptobacteroides sp. | reverse complement strand
GACTCCCTTTTCAGCGCAATCGGGACGGCATTCGTCAGGGAATGGGAGAAGGAGTTCGGTAAATGCGGATACTATCTGATAGACAGTTTCAACGAATTGGACATTCCTTTTGGCGAAAAGGGCTCGCAGGAAAGGCACGACAGGCTCAGGCATTACTCGCAGACAATCTACAACAGTCTTGCGCAGGCCAATCCTGATGCCGTCTGGGTGATGCAGGGATGGATGTTCGGCTACAGCCGCGACATCTGGGACTCCGACAGTGTGGAAGCCCTGCTTTCAGGAGCCCCCGACGACAGACTGATGGTGATTGACCTCGCCGTTGACTTCAACAATTATGTCTGGAAAAACGGAAACAGTTGGGACAACCTCGGAGGCTTCTACGGGAAACGATGGATCTGGAGCACCGTGCCTAACTTCGGAGGAAGGACCGCCTTGAAAGGTCCTCTTGATTTTTATCTGAACGGACATCTGGATGCCTTGCGCTCCGCCTCCAAAGGCAGGATGACCGGTCTTGGCACTTCGCCTGAAGGTGTGGAGAACAATGAAATACTTTATGAACTGATTTCCGCAGCCCTCTGGAGCGGTACTGAAATTGACCTTCCGGATTTCCTTTCTGCGTATGACAGGGCCCGTTACGGAGCGGAGAATCCTGCCCTGAAGACTTTCTGGGATGAAATGCGGCAGAGCGTCTATTGCAATTTCACCAACAACGCCCGTTTCCGCTGGCAGCAGCGGCCCGCATATCACAGATGCCCTACAATGAATGTCAACGGACATTATTTCAAGGGAATAGAGTCGTTCCTGAGTGTCAAGGACCTTTATCGGGACAATGAACTCTATGTGGCTGACGCGGTGCAGTATGCCGCCTTGTATCTGGCAGCAAAGGCCGACTGTGTCCTCCGTGACGCCGAGCGTGCGGCAGTCCTCGGGGACACCGCAAGGACGCTTGCGCTGAAGGACAAACTTGTTCGGATGCTTTTGGAAACCGACAGGCTTCTGGAATCGCATCCGGTCCTCCGTCTGGAGAGGCTTCTGGATTTCGCGCAGGAGAGTGCGACAAACGGGGCTGAGGCCGCTTCTTTTGCCAAGGAGGCAAAACGCCTTGTCTCAACCTGGTCCGGCCCTTCTCTGAAGGATTATTCCGCAAGAGTATGGTCAGGCCTGATCAGGGACTACTACATCCCGCGTCTTGACCTGTATCTGACTGCTGCCGCCGAGGGAAGATGTGCCGACATTGTGAGCCTTGACAACACATTCCATTACGGCACCCTCGGAGATGTCTGTCCTGAGGGGACTGCCCTCCTGTCTGATTGTGAGCCTTTCGAGGACCCTCTTGAGGCGGCCTGTTCTCTTGTCGCCAAATATTCGTCAACGGAAAGTGACGGGGCGGAGGTGACCTTCTGGAGTCCGCAGGACTTTGACGGGAAATCCAGGAAAAGACTGTACCTGACTGTCCCCGCAGAGGATTTCGCCTCAATGGACGGCCTGCTCCTTTCCGATATGCGTGGTGATGAGGTCCGTGTGACAAAGGTGGAGTTCCGTTCCGGACCGAAG
>JBJEJS010000399.1:0-7407 GCA_051878235.1 Candidatus Cryptobacteroides sp. | reverse complement strand
TCCAAGACCGCCTCGGTGCCCGGCCTTTCCCTGAGGTCAAAATCCTTCCTCCTTTCGCTTTCCAACAAGGCGTCCGCAGTGATGACCGTCGAGGCTTCAAGCATAGAGACTGATGCGGACAACAATGCCTCGGCTGAACTGAGGGTCGTTTCGGACAGGATCAGCGTTTTTGCAGGAGGCTTCGCCAATTGCGAGATATACGGGACTGCAAAGAAGATTCTTTTCCAGACCGAAGGACGCTCAAAGATTCTTTTCAATGACGGCTATGACGGCACCGGTTCTGGACAGTCACTGTGACACTCCGTCGCAGATTCTCCGCCTGAGGGATCTGGCCCTGGATGCCGGCCATTCGCAGGTGGATTTCCCGAAATTGAGGAAAGGGGGAGTCAATGCCTCCTTTTTTGCTTTGTATGTCCCTGCATCAATGGACAGCGAAAGGGGATATGAATATGCGTGCAGGTTATATGATGGAGTCGCCGATGCTGTGGCGCGGAATTCCGGGACGGCTGCTTTCGCCGTCTCTCCCGAGGACATCAGTATGAATATGGAAAAGGGGCTGTTCTCCGTCTGCCTCGGTCTGGAAAACGGCGAGCCTCTCGCCTCGGACCCGTCCCGCCTTGAGGAATTTTATGCGAAGGGTGTCCGTTATGTGACATTGTGCCATTCCCGGGACAATTCCCTGTGCGATTCCTGTGCCCAGGGCTCAACCTGGAACGGCCTGAGCCGCTTCGGGAGGGAGATGGTCGTAAGGATGAACTCCTTGGGGATGATGGTCGATGTCTCGCACATCTCGGACAAGTCCTTTTACGATGTCCTTGAAACATCCTCCAGGCCTGTCGTGGCGACACATTCCTGCTGCCGCGCCCTTGCGTCCCATCCGAGGAATATGACTGACGGGATGATCCGTGACCTTGCATCCGCAGGGGGAGTGATCCAGATAAATTTCTACCCCGTCTTTCTTGATGACGGATTCAGGAAGGTGCTTGAGACAAGCGGGCTTGAGGAAAGGGGAGAGAGTGTGGAGAAAGTCTTCATTGCCGATCCCTCAGATGATTCGGCCCGTGCCGCCTGGTACGGTGTCCTCGATGAGCTCTCGTCTTTGCCGAGACCGTCATACAGGAGGATTGCCGACCATATTGACCACGTCGTGGGAATTGCGGGAATTGATTTTGTGGGGCTCGGCTCTGATTTCGACGGCATCTGTGTCACTCCTTCCGGACTTGACAGCGTCGCCTCTTTTGGCCTTGTGCTTGAGGAACTGTCAAGGCGGGGTTATTCAGAGGAAGACATCGCAAAAATCTCGGGCGGCAATTTCCTCCGCGTCTGGAAGTCAAACAACTGATCGTCATCCCCGACCAGATCTGCGATTTTCCATTGTAAAATACCCGAAAAATAGGGTATGACGAAATGTTATAGTTGACAAAAATAAACCTAACAGAAATGTTTTAATCTAAAACAAGATTGTTAGGTTTATTTATTATCAGATATTTAGATACGATTCAATCGCTTTTCTTAATGTATCCAATGCTGAAGACGCGAAACGCTCCATATTGCGTTTCCTGTCGCCTTTGAAATTAAATTTGACGGTTGACACACCCTCCGGAGTGGCAATTCCGACCCATACAAGACCCACAGGCTTTTCATCAGAGCCTCCCGCCGGTCCTGCAATCCCTGAAGTCGCGACGGAAAAAGTGCTGCCTGTCAGACGGCGGACACCCTCAGCCATTTTCGCGACACATTCCGGACTGACGGCCCCGTGCTCCGTGATGATTGCGGACGGCACTCCAAGCACCCCCTCCTTGACGGAATTGGCGTATGAAGTCACAGAGCCGAGGTAGTATTCAGATGCTCCAGGCACGGAGGCCAGGAGTTGTGAGACCATCCCTCCCGTGCAGGATTCCGCTGCGCTCACCGTCAGACCCGTCCCTCTGAGAAGGTCTCCGATATGCGCCTCAAGGGTGTCGTCGTGTGAGGAATACATTATGTTTCCGAGAATTTCCTTGAGTTTCACGATCTCCGCATCGATTCTCTTCTCCTGCAGCGCCTTGTCGCCCCCGTAGATGGAGAGCCTCAGGCGCACTCCTGTCAGCATATTCGGCAGGTATGCCAGATGCATATCTTCCGGCAGCGCATCCTCCCAGTCTGCAATCATCTTTGACAGGGCGGACTCGGCCACGCCGAAAGTCATTACTGTCTTGTGATGGATGTCTGCAAGGGGATAGTGCGCCTTGATGTCCGCAATGACATCGTCAAGGGCCGCTATCGCCTCAAACGGCACACCGGGCAGGGAATACAGGGTGCATTTGTGTCCGAAACGCGATTCGGGAATGTGGAAAACCATTATCGGTGCCGTGCCTTTCCTGTTCGGGATGACCTCGCAGGTGTCGGGCACATCAGCCTGTGCAAGATTGATGTCGAGAACATCCAAGCCCCTGCTTTTCAGGATATTATGCACAATCTGAAGCTGCTCTTCATTGACCACATAGCCTTTGCTGCCTGTGAGGGTCGCGAGGGCTGCCTTTGTGATGTCGTCCTTGGTCGGACCGAGACCTCCTGTGGTGATGACGATGTCGTCCTTGGAAAGAAGTCCTGAAAGGGTCCCGATGATTTCATCCCTGTCGTCTCCTATTGATTCCATCCTCCTGACCCTCACCCCGACAGCCCCGAGGGCACGGGATATATGGGCGGAATTCGTGTCGATTATCTGCCCGATGAGAATCTCGTCACCGATTGTGCAGATTGATGCCTGTGTCATATTAGTGTGATATCAGATACTTTAGGATTTTCTTCACCAGTCCCGGGCCTTCATAGATGAATCCCGAGTAAATTTCCACAAGGTCTGCGCCCGCGTCCATCATCTCACGGGCCTGTTCCCCCGACATAATGCCTCCGACCCCGACTATACCGAGATGTCCTCCCGCCTTCTCCCTCACATAGCGCACCAGTTCGAGATTCTTCTTATATAATGGCGCTCCGGACATTCCGCCATCTCCGATCTCGGCGATTTTCTCCTGCGGGATGCTCAGGTTCTCGCGGCTTTTGGTAGTGTTTCCCGCCACAATCCCGTCGATTCCGGAAAGCATACAGTAGTCGAGGATGTCATCAATCTGCTGGCGCGGTATGTCAGGCGAAATCTTGAGCAGAATCGGGCGGTATTCGTCATAGTACATCCTCAGGTCAAGGAGCCTGTCAACGATGTCCGAAAGGAATGTAACATCCTGCAATGCCGTCAGTCCCACCACATTGGGGCAGGAGATGTTCACCACGAACATATCCACGAAGTCATACATCAGAGCGAAAGCCTTCTCATAGTCCTTTGCCGCATCCTCATTGAGGCTTGTGGCATTCTTTGAGATGTTCGCCGCCACGATGACATTCGGCCTGACCTCCTTCAGGTGCCTGATGGCGTTCCTGACCCCTTTGTTGTTGATTCCCATACGGTTGATGATGGCCTTGTCCTTCACCACGCGGAACAGCCTCGGCTTGGGATTGCCGTCCTGAGGCTCAGGGGTGAGGGATCCGATTTCCACGAATCCGAAGCCGAAATTCGCAAGGTCGTTGTAGAATTCACCGTTCTTGTCAAGTCCCCCTGCAAGCCCGACGGGATTCTTGAACTGAAGTCCGAAAACCTCCTTTGACAGTCCAGGGGAGTCCTTTCTGAACATCAGCCTCGTCAGGGTATTGGCAAATGGAACATATCGGAGAAACTTCAGGCACGAGAAAGTGATGTTGTGTGCCGTCTCTGCATTGAAACGGAATAGAATTGGGCGTATCAGGTGCTTGTACATTGTTTTTCGGGATGGAAACTGAAGTGCAAAGATACTCCAATATCCAGAATAAACAATCGCCGCAGAGCAATTTACGAAAGGGTTTTCAGAATTCCTGGAATGTGCCGTCGTCGTAGAACAACAAGACTTTCACCGCCTTGCGCTGTTTTGCGGAAGGATGGGGGAGTTCTGTCTGTGGAGAATCCACCCTGTTTGAATCCCTCTGGGGGCTTTCCTGGCTCCGCGCAGGCTCAGGTATGCCTCCAGTCTCAACCTCCTGAGAATTGAATGATTCCATCGTCATCGAGAACAGGTCGCTTTCATCGAAATCTCGCGGGGTTTCCTGCCTGCTGCGGTAATCCTCCTGCGGCTCGGGCCTCTCCGTCCTTTGGCCGTTCTTGTTCATCTCGCCGACCCCGAGCATCAGCCATTCCATATTCAACTCGGGATACACCTTCATCGTGTTGCACAGAAATTCGTAACTCGGGAGGTTTCTGCCTGCGATAATGTGCGAGACGGCAGCGCGGGCCACATTGATGGAGTCCGCGAACTTTGCCTGGGTAAGGCCTTTAGCCTTCAAAAATACCAAAAGACGGTCTTTCATAGTTGTTAACTTTCTGAATACAAAAGTAATCAAAATTTTAATAACTTGTGTAAATAGTTGTAATTTATTTTTGTAAACGGAAAGAAAAAAGACATATAAAATATTGAAGTATATATGTATATAATATAATATAAATTATTGATTATATTTAAGATATATATAACATACAATATATTTAATTCCTCCTATGGCGAAAATATCGCCACATTTACAATATTTACCTAAATATAATATATTGATAAAACATATATTTTACTGATTATAAGATATTTATAGATACTTAAAAATATAATATAACTTAAATTTATGATATTTTTCTAAATATTGGAAAATAGGTCAGAAATTTACATTTTTCTTTATGTGATATTTACAAATATAACCTCTAATATTACAAATATATATTTACAAAACTAAATATGACCTTTGCAAAGAGAGTAGGAAGAAATTCGTATATTTGCGCGCTATTTTTAAGGAAATGTAATGATGTTGCCGAATATTAAAATCTCAGACTATTCATACGACCTGCCTGATGGGCGGATTGCCAAGTATCCGCTTGCGGAAAGGGATTCCTCCAAACTTCTGCAATACCGCGACGGAAAGGTCTCAGGGCATATTTTCAGGGATATCCCCTCCCTGCTGCCCGAAGACTCGCTGATGGTGTTCAATGACACGAAGGTCGTTCCGGCGAGGATGCACTTCAGGAGGCAGACTGGAGCCGTCATCGAGATATTCTGTCTTGAACCTTATGCTCCGTCTGAATATGTGAAGTCTTTCGACGCCCGGGAAAAATGCTCCTGGAAGTGCATCGTGGGGAATGCGAAGAAATGGAAAGGAGATGTTCTGGAACTATATAATGTTGATTCAGATGAGGTTATCGGCAGGATGGACCTGAAGGCCTCCCTTGTCAGCCGTGATGGCGCAACCGCTGTTGTGGAGTTCTCGTGGAGTGACGGGGCGGCTTTCTCGGAAGTGCTGGACAGGTGCGGATCAATCCCTATTCCGCCGTATCTTAACCGTGAGACAGAGGAACTTGACAAGGAGAGGTACCAGACCCTTTATGCCAAATATCGCGGATCGGTCGCCGCTCCGACTGCGGGACTGCATTTCACCGGGCGCGTGCTGGATGAGATCAGGGACAGGGGCATCGAGGAGGCGGAGGTCTGCCTGCATGTCGGTGCAGGGACTTTTCTGCCTGTGAAAAGCGAGAATGTCGCCGACCACACGATGCACAGGGAGCCTTTCAGCGTCTCAAGGCAACTGATTTCGGAACTGGCTGAGGGGCGCAGGAAGGTGATTGCTGTCGGGACCACATCGGTGAGGACTTTGGAATCCCTATATTATATAGGTGTGAAATGCCTGGAGGAAGGCGCTCCTTCGGATGTCGGGCAATGGATGCCTTACGAAAGGGAGTACGGTTATTCCTTGGAGGAGGCCCTGCACGGAATCCTGGATTATCTCGACGCAAACTCTCTTGACACATTGACTGCGGGCACGAGGATAATCATTGTCCCCGGCTTCAAATTCAGGATGACTGATGTGCTCGTCACCAATTTCCATCAGCCGCAAAGCACTCTTCTTCTGCTGATTTCGGCTTTTGTGGGTGGATGCTGGAGACAGATTTACGATTACGCGCTTGAAAACGGGTTCCGTTTCCTCAGTTATGGGGACAGTTCCGTCCTTTTCCGCCAATAGATGCTGTTGTTTGTTTTCTTGAAAGAAAATTCTAAATTTGCACCGATTATGGGAAGCACCATTTTGTTGTTTCCCCCTAAAACCTGAACAAAAGCAATGGAAGATTTTTCGAAATTTGAGAGCATCAGTCCGTACTCCGATGCAGAAGCGGTCGAGGCTCTTGGCAAAGTCGCTGACAATCCTCTGGTTTCAACGGTCTCAAAATATTTTTTCCCTGAGAAGGACCAGGATTTCCTGAGGAATCTGCTGAAGCAGGTGAAAAGTGTCGATGATTTCCAGATTCTTGTGATGTCAAGGGTTGTGGAGTGGGTCCTTCAGAACACCGCCCACAATTTCTCTTATGACGGGGTGAACAACATCCTCGGTCTTGAAGGGAAGTTCCTTGCACTTTCCAATCACAGGGACATCATTCTGGACCCGGCAATAACCCAGTTGGTCCTCTACAGGAACGGTATCCCTATGACTGAGATTGCTGTGGGCGACAATCTTCTGTCAAACAAGTTCATCGAGTACCTCATCAGGTCGAACAGGATGATAAAGGTCGTCAGGGGAATCTCCGCACGCGAACTTTATCTGTCTTCCATGTTGCTGTCCGAATACATCAGGCTCAGAATCACTTCAGGGGTCAGTTCAATCTGGCTCGCCCAGCGCCAGGGGCGCACGAAGGACGGTCACGACATCACGGAGCAGGGCCTTCTCAAGATGCTGGATATGAGCGGCCAGTCCGACTTCCTCCACAATTTCAAGGAACTCAACATCATTCCGATGAGCATCTCCTACGAGTATGAGCCTTGTGACATTCTGAAGGCACGCGAGATCCTGATCTCACGCACCCAGAAATATGTGAAGGCTGACGGAGAGGACCTGAACAGCATTATGGTGGGAATCAAGCAGCAGAAGGGGAACATCCATCTGAACATCGGGGAGCCTCTCACCGAGAAGGAGATTGCAGATGCGTCCCTCTGCGACAAGAATGACCGCTATCAGCTTATCCGTCACGCGGTTGACATCAGGGTCATCCAGGGTTACAAATTGTGGAAGACCAATTATATGGCATACGACATTGTCAAAGGCACGGACAGGTTTGCCTCAAATTACACTCCTGAGGAACTTGCCGCATTCAAGGATTATGTTGAGAAGCAACTTTCCATTGTCGAGCCTGAACTTGACAGGGAGGCTTTGCGTGAGATATTCCTGATGATATATGCCAATCCTGTCATCTCCAAGGACAATCTTTCCGAGACCGTGCAGTAGGGCCGTCATCCCCGATGTCACTTTACGTCATCCCTGACCTGATCGGGGATCTATCGCCAAAGATGCCCGGTCAAAGCCGGGCATGACTAA
>JBJEJS010000398.1:0-1555 GCA_051878235.1 Candidatus Cryptobacteroides sp. | reverse complement strand
TGGGAGGGGTGCTGATTACGGTCAGGCAGGAGGACTTCGACAAACTTGACACACCGCTCCTTTCACAGATGCTTTCCGAAGTGTCCTGCACAAAGGAGGACGAAGCCCTTGTCATCAGAAGGCTGACCCGCACACAGCCGAAATTGGAGGTCGGGATAATGTCCGCAAAGGAGATTGTTTTTGAAATACTTTCCGACGGGGCAGGTCCGAGGAAGGCCTCCCTTCAGGAGGGCAAGATACAGTATGACGGAGCGCTGTACGACGAACTGTATTTCGGAGAGGACACCCTCTCCACGATGTTCGCCCAGCCATCCTTTGTGCTCCACGATGTTGTCATCGGCAAGGGCTTCCATTGGCAGCAGGCTGAGGACCAGCGCTTTGCGGGGGCTCTGAAGATTGTCGCGGGAAGGGACTGCCTGACTGCCGTCAATGTGGTCGGTGTCGAGGACTATCTTCTGAGCGTCATCTCCTCGGAGATGAAGTCCACATCCTCACTGGAGTTTCTCAAGGCGCACGCCGTCATTTCCCGTTCGTGGGTGATGTCACAGATAAAGGCGAGGGATGCAAGGAAGGGTAAAGCCCCTGAGATGCATCCCTGCACACTTGCGCATCTTGTCACCTCCCTTGATGCCCAACTCTCCAAAAAGGAGGCGGGGGCTTCAGGAACAGGGGATTATGTGAAATGGTACGACCGCAGCCAGCACAAGGACTACGATGTCTGCGCAGATGACCATTGCCAGAGGTATCAGGGACTTACCCGCGCCGTGGGACAGACTGTGCGCAAGGCGGTGGACCTCACCTGGGGACAGGTCCTGACCTACGGCGGGGAGATTTGCGATGCGCGTTTCTCGAAATGCTGCGGAGGGGTCACCGAAAGGTTCTCCGCCTGTTGGGAGGACAAGGACTATGACTATCTGCCTGCCTTGCCTGACACCCCCGGGCACGACCCTGAGGGAAAGCCGTTCTGCGACACTTCCGACCCTCTGGTGCTTACCCAGGTGCTGAACAATTACGACCGCAGCACCACCGATTTCTACAGGTGGGAACAGGAATACTCCAAGGAGGAGATCACAAATCTCATAATCTCCCGCAGCGGGACCGACATCGGTGAACTTGTCGGGCTCCGTCCTCTGGAAAGGGGAGGCTCAGGGAGGATCACCCTCCTTGAGGTCGTCGGGACAAAGGCATCCTTCAAGGTGGGGAAAGAGTTGGAAATCAGAAGAATCCTGTCGGATAGCCATCTGCGCAGTTCGGCGTTTGAGCCTCAGTACAGGACTTCGGATGGTACGGCAGTCCGTCCATCAGACCGTTCCTGGAGCAGGCTCGTCCTCAAGGGAAGCGGATGGGGTCACGGCGTCGGCCTATGCCAGATAGGAGCCGCCGTGATGGCTTCGCAGGGCTACGGCTTCAGGGAGATTCTAAATCATTATTATCCCGGTGCAGTTGTCGGGTCCATCCCGTCCTGCGTGCAGGGTGACAAGGAGGGAGGGGAATGATGATGGAAAGGAAGACCAATCCCTGGCTCTGGGTCCCGACCCTGTATTTTGCCGAAGGC
>JBJEJS010000397.1:0-1564 GCA_051878235.1 Candidatus Cryptobacteroides sp. | reverse complement strand
GGCGGACTGGAGCCTGTTCCTGAATCTTCTTGCAAGGGAATGCCGGGCCGCAGGGGTGGAGTTCGAGTCTGTGGACCAGAATAGGGAGTGTTTCAAGAGCGGGGAGGAAATCGACGGGATGATTGACCCCCTGCTGGTCTGGGACACAAAGATTGACCCGACCCTGCTTTACGGGAAAATCTACAAAGGCGGTTATGAGGGGATTCTCGACCAGGAGAAGACCGCCGCTTTTGAGAGGAGGGTCGCCGCGCTGAGGGAAGGCAGGGGAAAGGTGGTGGCGGTCTTCGGCTACGGATGCCTCATCCCGCGTTTCAGGGGGCTGTATGATGTGAAATGTTTCTTTGACCTGACCCCCAAGACCTCCATCTTGAGAATCCGCAGGGGCGAGTATTCCAATATCGGGAAGGAACGCCCTGACATCATCAACAGGGTCATCCGCCGCTGCTACTACTGTGATTTCGAGATGGCTGTGGGCAGCCGCCGCGAACTTCTCCGCACGGGTGCGATTGACTGGTATTTCCTCTCGGACGACCCGCAGGACATCCGTATGATGACTTTCCGCGCGTTTGCTGATGTCTGTGCCCAACTGGTCAAGTATCCGTTCCGCGCAAAACCTTGCTACATAGAGGGAGTCTGGGGAGGCTCCTATATGAAGAAACTCCGCAAGGTGCCTGAGAATATGCGCAACACGGCCTGGGTGTTCGACTTCATCCCGATGGAGGTGAGCGTTGTCGTCGAGGCCGCAGGGGAGAGACTTGACATAAATTTCTGTTCCTTCGTGTGCAGGGAAGGGGAGAATCTGATGGGAAAGGACTGCGTGGAGAAGTTCCACGGCTATTTTCCGATCAGGTTCAACTGGGATGACAGTTATCATTCGACGGGCAATATGTCAATCCAGTGCCATTCGGGGTCTGCATACAACAGGGAGCATTACGGGGAGTTCGGCAGGCAGGATGAAAGTTACTATGTCTGTGTCACGGGGCACGACGCCAAGACCTTCATCGGATTCAGGGACGATGCCGACATCCCCCAGTTCTTCAGGGACATCGAGGCCGCCGATGTGGAGCACAAGCCTTGTGATTATATGAAATATGTCAATTACGAGGAATCGAAGCCGGGGCTTCAGGTGATGCTTCCTGCGGGCACCATCCACTCTTCGGGACGCAATCAGGTGATTCTGGAGATAGGCTCCCTGACAATCGGCTCCTACACCTATAAGATGTACGATTACCTGCGCCTTGATTTCGACGGCAAGCAGAGGCCTATCCACACACGCCTCGGGGAACTCAATGTGGCACAGCACCGCCGCGCCTCCGTCATCCGCGACCCGCAGAGCGCGGACTATATTGTCCAGAAACCGCGTCAGGCAGACTGCGGAGAGGGATGGAGGGAGATGATTCTCGGGGAAAACGACCAGCTGTACTTCTCGCTCCGCCGTCTGGAGTTCGGGACGGAATGTCCTCAGGACACCTGCGGTGACCGCTTCCACGTGCTTGCCCTTGTGGACGGGGACAGGGTGCGTGTGCGGAGCATTTTTTTGGTTTGCCGGGAAAAGAAACATGCT
>JBJEJS010000396.1:0-7519 GCA_051878235.1 Candidatus Cryptobacteroides sp. | reverse complement strand
CATAACAATCTGTTCCAGGATAAGGACGGGAACTGGTGGGCCACGATGTTCTTCAACCCTCGCGGTGCTCAGGCTTCCGAATACAAGGTGACCTGCCGTCCGGGTCTGATTCCGATGTTGTACAAAAACGGCAAGTTTATGCCGGACCATAGAAAATAAACGAAGTGTGTTATGAAAAGATCATTGTTGATGGCCGGAGGTGTAGCTTTGTCCTCCATCCTGGCCGCCCAGGAAAAGAAACCGAATATCGTCATTATCCTTGCCGATGACCTTGGATTTTCCGATGTCGGATGTTTCGGAGGGGAGATAGAGACCCCCAATCTTGACAAGATGGCTTCAGAAGGTCTTAGAATGACCCAGATGTACAACAGTTCAAGAAGTTGCCCTTCAAGGGCGAATCTTCTGACGGGACTGTATCCTCATCAGACCGGAATAGGTCATATGGATGCAGTCCGCCCCGCCTGGCCCAAAGGCTATGCAGGATTCCGCTCGAATTCTGACAATGTGACAATTGCTGAGGTGCTCAAGGACGCCGGGTACTATACTGCCATGGCAGGAAAACTTCATTTGGGAAAGAACACGAATCCGGTTAAAAGGGGATTTATGGAATATTACGGACTTCTTGGAGGATTTAATTCTTTCTGGAATCCGGATGTCTACACCCGACTTCCGGAAGACCGGCCTTTGAGGGAATATGCTGAAGGAGAATTTTACGCCACCAATGTGATTACCGATTATGCCATTGATTTCATAAATGACGCCCACAGACAGGAAAAGCCTCTTTTTCTTTATCTGGCCTACAATGCTCCGCATTTCCCTCTTCACGCTCCGAAGGAAGTGACTGACAAATATATGAAGACTTATCTTCAGGGATGGGACAAAATCCGTGACAAGAGATGGAAAAGGATTGTCAAGATGGGTCTGCTTGAGGGAAAGCCTGAACTGAGTCCGAGAGGTGTGGTGCCGGAGAGTATGTTTATGGACGGGACCTACGACCTTCCGGCCTGGAACACCTTGACGAAGGAACAGCAATATGACCTTGCACGCAGGATGTCAATTTTTGCCGCTATGGTGGACATCATGGACAGAAACATCGGAAGGGTTCTGGACACATTGAGAGAGAATGGGGAACTTGACGACACCTTTGTCATTTTTATGTCTGACAACGGAGCCTGTGCCGAATGGCATCAGTTTGGATTCGACGGGAAGACAGGGACTGAATACAAGACCCACACTGGAGCCGAACTTGACGGGATGGGGCTTCCGGGAACATATCATCATTACGGTACGGGCTGGGCAAATGTGTGCTGCACTCCTTTTACCTTGTACAAGCATTTCTCCCACGAGGGCGGTATATCCACTCCTTGCATCATAAGATGGGGGGATAATGTTCTCAATAAGGGCGGCATCGACCATCAGCCTGCCCAATTTTCCGACATAATGTCAACCTGCTGTGAACTGGCAGGAACCGTTTATCCTGAGGAGTACCGTGGCAGGAAGATTCTTCCGACACCGGGAATCTCCATCCTCCCCATAGTGAAGGGCGGAAGGCTTCCTGAAAGGTATATCTACAATGAGCACGAGGGCAACCGTATGGTTAGGAAAGGGGACTGGAAGCTGGTCTCCGCCAATTGCCGTGGTGATGAATGGGAATTGTACAACATCAGGGAGGACAGAACCGAGAGGCATAATCTTGCGGATGAATATCCGGAGAAAGTATCTGAACTCGAGAAAGCCTATTTTGAATGGGCGGAAAGGAGCGACGTGCTGTATTTCCCTACTGTCTGGAACACATATAACAAAAATAGAAGCAAGGATATTAAAGTATATAAGGAAAGATAGGAAATGAAAGGAAATTTTATACTGTCATTTGCCCTTGGACTAGCGTCTGCGGCAGTTGCCATAGCTGGAGACTATTCCCCTGCAAAAGGTCGCCTCAGCACTCCCTGGGCAGAGAAAGTCAGTCCAGAAAATGTCTGGAGGTCATACCCGCGTCCGAGTCTCAGACGCGAATGCTGGATGAATCTCAACGGTCTGTGGAATTACGCGGTGACGGCACAGGATGTTGTCAGGGGAGCGGTGGAATATGAGGGTGAGATTCTCGTCCCGTTTGCTGTTGAATCTTCCCTTTCCGGGGTAGGCAGGACATTCACACCTGAGGATAAGCTCTGGTATTCACGTGAGTTTGAACTGCCGTCCGGATGGAAGGGCAGGGATGTCATCCTTCATTTTGGAGCTGTTGACTATGAATGTTCGGTTTGGGTGAACGGAAAACTTGCCGGTTTCCACAGGGGCGGTAACAATGCATTTTCATTGGATGTGACAGGTTTGCTCAAAAAGGACGGAATACAGAAAATCGAAGTCAGTGTAACCGATCCTACGGATGCGGAATCTATCTCAAGGGGAAAACAGACTTTGAATCCCAAGGGAATATGGTACACTCCGGTTTCCGGAATATGGAAGACTGTGTGGCTTGAGGCAGTCGGGCACACGCGCATAGGGAAGGTGCAGCCTCAGTCGGATATTGCCTCAAAGACAGTGGAACTTACATTCTTCCTGGAGAATGCCAAGGGAGATGAGGATGTCACCGTTGAAGTCTATGACGGAGGAAAAATTGTTGCCTCAGAATCGTGCAAGGCGAGAGAGAAGATGTCTCTAAGGGTTCCTGACGCGGTCCTTTGGTCACCGGAAACTCCAAAGTTATATGACTTCAAGGCTGTCCTGTCAAGAAAGGGCAGGGTTCAGGACGAAGTCAGCAGCTATTTTGCATTGAGACAGGTGGATGTGAGGAAGGACGGCTGCGGCTACAACCGCATCTGTCTCAATGGGGAGCCTGTTTTCCAGATGGGTACGCTTGATCAGGGATGGTGGCCTGACGGTCTGCTTACCCCTCCCTCCGAGGAGGCTATGCTTTGGGATATGGTGGAACTCAAGAAGATGGGTTTCAATATGATTAGAAAACATATCAAGGTTGAACCGGAACTTTATTATCATTACGCCGATTCATTGGGTTTAATGATCTGGCAGGATATGGTCTCTGGGTTTGCTTCATCAAGAAAGGATTCAGAGCACATACGTCCGACTGCCAAGAAAGATTGGGAAGCTCCTGCCGCACATTCGGAACAATGGCAGGGAGAGATGTTCGAGATGATTGACAACCTTGGATTTTATCCTTGTATCACAACCTGGGTGGTGTTCAATGAAGGCTGGGGCCAGCATAACACGAAGGAGATTGTCGAGAAGGTGATTGCCTACGACAGCACGAGGATTGTCGACGGAGTGACAGGATGGACTGACCGCAAGGTCGGGGCGATGTACGACATACACAACTATCCTGTGACATCAATGATTCTTGCTGACCATAATGACGACCGTGTTTCAGTCCTCGGTGAATTTGGAGGATATGGATGGTCTGTCGAGGGACATATATGGAATCCGGAGATGCGGAACTGGGGCTATCAGAACATAGATGGAGCTATGGCCCTGATGGACAATTACGGCCGTTGTATGTTTGATCTGGAGACATTGATAGCCCAGGGTCTCAGTGCTGCTGTATATACACAGACCACGGATGTTGAAGGAGAGGTGAACGGTCTCATAACCTACGACAGAAAGGTGGTGAAAGTTCCTCAGACGTTGCTTCATTCAATGCACAGCCGCTTATATCGAGTGCAGTCTTCCAAGGTTGTAACCCTGGTCGGTGATTCACAGTATGGAGGAAATCACAAGGCTCTCGTTTCATTGAATGGCAACTCACCACAGATGATGGACCTTCCTTTGAAAATGGCGAAGGATGACACCGCCTGCGCAGAAATATCTTTTGTTGCGGACAGGAGATATGAAATCCTTTCCCTTTGGCTCAATGCTGCCGGGAAGGTTACTGTCCGATTGAATGGCACAAAGGTTATCGACGGAAGGACAATGATGCAGACAAGGCATTACAGCCAGTTCAACATAAGTGATTATGCCGCTTATCTGAAGGAAGGGCAGAATGTCATCAGGATTGAAGTGGAGGCATCCAAGCCGATGTCCCTTGATCTTGGACTCAGGGCATTCTGATTCCTTATTCCCAGAGCGACAAAAAAGCGTCTTTCATTTGAAAGACGCTTTTTTGTCGCTTAAATCTTTTCAGTTCCGATGAGCACAAATTCAAAAGGGTTCAGGGTGAATTCACCGATTCGTCCTTTTGATGGGCTCCATTCGACAATCACATCGGACATTTTGTCACCTGAACCAAGAGATATTTCAAGTCTTGTTTTGGGACAATTGAAATTTTTGAGCAGTATGCCGGTCCGTACCGGACTGTTGCCGCTGTTCCATAGCACCCCTCGTATTCCCGTTTCAGATTCTGTGATGAACCCGTCAATCCCTTCCGGCAGATTGGACATTTGAAGCCTTTTCCCGTGCACTCCGTTCATCCAGAACTTTGTTTTCCATTCCAGGTTGTCTTTGACTGAGTCAAATCCATTAGTCGCCCTGTCCAAAGTGTAGGCATATATCTTGTCCGCATTGTCAAGACAAGCCTTTTCCCCTTTCAGGAAGAAACGGATGAGTGCTTCGCTTTCAGTCATATCTGTCTCAATTAATTTGTCAAATCCTCCTCTGTCTATGATGATTTTCGTCTCAGGATAGGTCTTTCTGTAGATTTCAAGTGCCTCCAGTGCCTTCTCCATTCCGGCAGTTACCCCCCATTGATAGAATTGATATGTCAGGAAATCCACCTGCAGCTCTTTCTCAACCATTTTCCTTGCTGCATATTCGTACAGACCGTAAAGAGCATTGTCAGAGTTCAGCTGTAAACCTCCTGTCCGCGCTCCTGCATCCCGAAGTGCATCGGAAACAGGCTTCCAGTAGTCGATATACCTGTCTATTGCATCCTCTTTTGCCTGCTGGGTCTGTACTCCTCCGGGATAGCCAATGGTGTGTGTGATTTCCTGGGTACCTATCCAGATGGAATGGAAGTCTTCTCCGACAGCCTTGTCCGCATTGATTGCAAACTCGGTAAAGCATCTTTGGAATTCTGACATATATTCGGGACTTGGAAGCGGGGCAAAGTCAGGAGAGTTCCAAGTGTACCGTTTGTCTGTTTCAAATCCTGCATACTCAGCAGTGCCTCCAATCTGGCTGATCATTTCAAATCCAAGATTTTCCGCAAATTTCCTTATTGATGTGAACTCTTCGACCTGTGATGTACCGAATTTTTTTGAATCCTCGTCAAAATAAAATTCACCGAAAGGATATGCGGGATTTGTAATCGGGTCCTTTGCAAGGCTTCTTATCCCGTTGAAGATTCCGAATCCGCCGTAGTGAAGGTCGGAAAGGAATTTGCACATCTGTTCGGAATAGAAGAATCCTTTCATCCCGGGACCTGCAATCCCGCGTTTGTAGGAGATGTCAGGTCCTCCGCTGTAGTTCAAGTCCACAATGATTTCCGTAACATCTGTTCCAGAAGGTTCATTGTCGTCTTTCTCCTCAGAAAAATCAAGTTCCTGCAGCACACTGCTGCAGGAACAGGTCAAAAAGATTATTGCAAAAAGTTGATGTCTCATCTGATCAATATCCCGGATTCTGATGGACACCGGAGTTTCTTGTCGTCTCGTTAAAAGGAATAGGGAAATATTTCTTCCTTTCAGCAAGCACACATTGTTTCTGGACATCCGCAGCTGGAAGTGACGGGATGTAGGTGTCCTTCATATAATCGTACATCAGGGTGTTCTCGTCATATTTCATTCTGACCATATCGAACCATCGTTTCTGCTCTCCGGCAAATTCAAGTCCCCTTTCCATAAACACAAGCCACCTGAACTCCTGTTGTGTGAGGGTCCTGCCGATGTTGTCCGCTTTGTCGGAACCAATGTATTTAGGCCATTCGCGTTCTGTCCCGTCTGCCTTTCTTGCGCGCTCACGGATCACGTCGATTGCCTTGCAGGCTTCCGCGTATTCCCCGAGTTCATTAAGCGCTTCAGCCTTTATCAGATACATATCTGCAAGTCTGAGACGAGGCATATCATTCTCATTTGTCCTGTTGTTCACGCCCTGTGGATCAATATATTTGCAGATATATCCCCAGTTGTCGTTTGAAGTCCCTGCGGAATTTGTTCCCGGATAGCAGGTGTTGATGTTCCCCAGCTGAAGCGTCGAGTTGTTCTTTAGCTGGTAGGTCCTCCAAAATGTGCACTCGATTCTGTAATCTTTGTATTTGAGGTTCGGGTTAGGTTCGACTTCCGTGCTTCCTGCATCGGCAAGGGGATTGCTGTACCCAAGGTTGTCCGTGTCGTTCTGGAAGAATTTGATGAACCATTTCTGTACCCTGTGCTGTCCCGCTCCTTTTCCGTATGGGTTTCCTGACACGCTCTTCCCTCCGACGAACACTCCGTTAGGGTTGAAAAGATGTGCCACATTGGAACCGAGTGCAGAATCTGCAAGTGCATCCTTGTCCCTGAAGAAAGGAATGAAGAAGATATGCTCAGTCTGGGCAACTGATTCCTGCTCGACATCCCAAAGATTCTTGTAGTTCTCCACAAGGCTGTACTGACCTGATGAAATCACTATGTCAGCTTCGTCAGCGGCATCCTGCCATCTCCCGAGCGTGAGGTAGATTTCCGCCAGGAAGGCGTGTGCAGCTCCGTTGGTCACTCTTCCGACAACATAATCGGAGTCCTTCCTTTTCGGCAGGCGTGTGGTGCCGTCCTCATTCTCTCCGGCAGCGTATGTGAAATCACTGATAATCTGTTCATACACTTTGTCCTTGGGCTGCTGAGGATTGTAGGCATTCTCAAGTCCTGTGGTCGGTTCGGTTATCACCGGAATTCCGTTTGCACCGCCATACAGCCTCATAAGGTCATAGTGGAACAATCCTCTGAGGAAATGAGCTTCGGCAATCACGCGGCTTTTGTCTTTCTCGTTTTCGAAAGGAATGTCAGGCACCCTCTTGATGATTTCATTCGCATTGTTAATCCCGTTGTAGAGGGTGTGCCAGAAATTCACCACAGGAGCTGAGTTTGCACTGTGGGTGTTGTTTGAAACCGTTGCCGGGACTGCGCTGCTCTGTGAGTACATCGCGTCTTCGTAGGTAGAGAGGATCAGCGGCCAATTAGTCTTGTGATATGCAAAGTCGGTGAGTGTTGAGTAAGTCCCGTTCAATGCGTTCATTGCATGCTCCTCTGTCTTGTAGAATCCGTTTTCCTTTTCCACACGGTCCAGAATTTCCACATCAAGACATCCCTGGAGAACTGCAAGTGCCGCGATAAAGATAAATATGTTCTTTTTCATAGAAATCATTGCTTAAAAACCAAGATTCAAACCAAATGAGTATGTACGGCAGGATGGATAGGCTGCATAGTCCACATTAGGAGACATCGCGCTTTGAGTGATGCTCACTTCTGGGTCGTATCCGGAATAGTTTGTGATGGTGAACAGGTTTGTCGCTGTGGCGAACAGCCTCAGATGCCTGATGAACTTGACTTTCTTGAAGTCGAACTGGTACGACAGGGACAAGCTCTTCATCCTGAAGAAAGAA
>JBJEJS010000395.1:0-1575 GCA_051878235.1 Candidatus Cryptobacteroides sp. | reverse complement strand
GTATCTGGACACGGGGACGGAGGTAGAAATATCAAAGCCCAGCCTCTTTGCCAATGAAGAACGGACCTGATTAAGGTTCAGGATTTCGCCTTCTATCTCAGAGGACTTTATAACTTCGAGGGTCATACTGGTCAGCACGGCTTCATCCTGCAGGGAGAATCCGAGCGAGTTCATCTTTCCCAGCAGCATACCTTGCTTTGCTCTGACTGCCGCCAGGCGGTTCATTATGGCTAATGAATCATAGCGGAAGTCCCACCAATTGTCTCTTTGATGCAAATACATAGCGTATCTTTTCTGCAAAATTAGTGATTTTCGGTGAATAAACATCCTATTCGCCGAAAATTCCTCGGAGAATAAACTGCATAATCACCGAAAGTACAAATGATGACCCTATGCGTGGCAACCGGACATTTGTTCGTGGATTTGCAACTGCGGTCTATTTCCAGACTGCATATGTTAACACTTGGGCGCACGCAGTTCATTCTGCGCGTGCCCTTTATCTTTCCTGCACAGTCGCTTAAAGATCCCGTTTCGCCCGCAATCCTATCATCTCACGTGTGCTGACAGAAATGGAACTCGTTCGACCCTGAAATAACAATTGAAGCAATAGCGGCTCAAATTGGAATCACACGAGATGGTACAAGGACGGTAAGTGCGATTTGTAAAAGAGTTTTGTCAGTCGAACATATAACTTAAATTTAATTGTATCTTTGTATGTCTATAAAACTGATACGATATGTTGTACCCGATAGGCATACAGAATTTTGAGAAACTCCGTGAAGGCGGTTATACTTATGTGGACAAGACAGCCCTGATTCACAAATTGGTAACCTCAGGGACTTACTATTTCCTCAGCCGCCCGCGCAGGTTCGGCAAGAGTCTTCTCATCTCCACGATGGATGCTTATTTCTCTGGCAGGAAGGAACTGTTCAAAGGTCTGGCGATGGAGCAGCTGGAGAAGGACTGGATTGAATATCCCGTGCTTCATCTGGATTTGAACAGCGGCAGATATATGAATCCAGAAGATTTGGATGTCGTTCTGGACCAGCACCTTAACAATTGGGAAGCGCAATACGGAGTTGTACGCAAATATGATGACTGTTCCGCAAGGAGACTTCTACAAGGAAAGGTGTGTTCCTTGCCCTCATAACAACATATGGTCTAGCGAGAAATGGATACGCCGATATTGCAAATAGTGTAATAACCTTGGCAGACTTGTTCGGATAGTGGGCGAAATGCACTATTGTTTTATCCTATTTCGCCCGGATTAGTGTAATTATTGAGATACGACAATAAGGATTGAAGACCATAGATGAAAACAAAAACACTTAAAATCATTCTTGCGACGGTGGCGATATTGTCATTTGTCATAGCCGTCTATTGTATAGTGGCAAGCATCAAGGGAACCGGCGGAAGCTGGGCACTACCAACTGCATTGGGACTGACTGCGCTCGGAAACTTCGTCAATCTGTATTCCCTGAAGAACAAGGGAAAAGAGGAATGATATGGGCTTCGAGTTCGATGAATCGGAAATGTATCCCTGTGACATCTGCGGAGAGTTCTGGCCGATGGGGG
>JBJEJS010000394.1:0-1575 GCA_051878235.1 Candidatus Cryptobacteroides sp. | reverse complement strand
GATGGAAGTGCAGTTCACAAGCGGGGCCTCAATGTCGTGGTGAAGGGCCACGTGGTCGCCATAGATCATGCTGTGGGCCTCGTAGCCGATGAATGTGAGGAACTTGCCCTCCTCGTTGTACTCCTTGGTCATTGCCTGGTACTTCTCGTAGTTGCCCTGGCGCAGACGCTTGAAGGCATCGGTATGGTAGCCGATGACCCATTCGAGGCGAGGTTCCTTTTTCAGGAGGTTGATGTCAGGCCACATCGCGTGAGGGGTGACGCTGACAAAGTCCAACTGTCCCTTGGCTGCCTCGAAGGCATCACGCATATCCCCGTGACCATAGGTTATGTTGCAGTGGTTGTGCAGGTCGCCCCAGTAGATTTTGTAGTCGCTTGCCGAAGGCATTACCTTGCGGGCTTCTTTGGAGCCTGGGGCACAGGCCTTGAGAAGACTTCCTGTGGCCGCAAGTCCGACGAGGGACCAGCCGGAGGTTTCAATGAATTTTCTTCTGTCCATTATTGGTTATTTTGAGCGTTCGACATAACGGCGGTCGCCGTGGAAAAGCACCTTCCCGGTCTCGTCGGGATCATCGTCACCGTACTGCCTCTGCACGGTCCCCAGGAGTTCCAGGAGGCTGTCACGGGTGGCGGCATATTCCTCAGAATCAAAGACATTGGTCATCTCCTTAGGGTCATTCCTCATATCATACATCTCCCACTGGTCGATGTCGTTGTAGAAATGGATGAGTTTGAAGTCATTGGTGCGTATGCCATAGTGGCGTTTCACGGAATGTTCCGCAGGGTACTCGTAATAGTGGTAGTAAACCGCCTGCCTCCAGTCCTTAGGGGTCTTTCCGCCGTTCTCAAGGACATCCCTGAGGGAAACGCCCTGAATGTCGGACGGGATCTCCGCTCCCGCGAAATCAAGGAATGTCGGAGCGAAATCCACATTCATACAAAGGGCGTCGCTGACACTCCCCGCCTTGATTGCCTTCGGGTAGCGCACTATCAGAGGCATCCTCTGACATTCCTCGTACATAAACCTCTTGTCAAACCAGCCGTGCTCCCCGAGGAAGAATCCCTGGTCGGAGGTATAGACGATGATGGTGTTGTCCAGTTCGCCCGCCTTCTCAAGGCACTCCAGCACGCGGCCTATCCCCTCATCCACAGAGAGGACCGTGGCGAGGTAATCCCTCATATACTGCTGATATTTCCACCTGACAAGTTCCTTTCCCGAGAGTTTCCCGCTTCGGTACTCGGCAATCCTGCCTGCATAGACAGTATCCCATTTCTGGCGGGCCTCCTGCGGCATACGCAGATAGACCTGCGCGAGACGGTTGGAAGGATTCGCCCGCATCTCGTCTCCGGTCAGGAGTTTGAGGTCCCAGTCCTCGGTGAAGGTGTGCTCAAGGCTCATATCCTGGGTCCTTGCCGCCTCTCCCCTGCCCGAATAGTCGTCAAAGAGATTCTCAGGCTCAGGGAAGACCGTGTCGTTGAATATTCCGAGATTCTTCGGCGCAGGCATCCAGTTGCGGTGAGGGGCCTTCTGGTGAAGCATCAGGCAGAAAGGCTTGTCCTTGTCCCTGCCCTCGAT
>JBJEJS010000393.1:0-1576 GCA_051878235.1 Candidatus Cryptobacteroides sp. | reverse complement strand
AGGAAGCATACTCTCTGTCAGGGAGGCGACTGAAAAGGAACTCTCAGAGGGGCTGCACGGCGAATATGTCCACAGCAATTGCGGATGTGGAGGCTGTGGTGGCCACAATGGCGAGGGGCACGGATGCGGAGGATGCGGCTCAGACGGCGAATGCGGAGAAGGACATGGCTGTGGCGGACATCACGACGGAAGTCATTGCGGAGGACATCACGACGGAGGCTGTTGCCATTCTAAAGAATAAAAACCAATGTGGCTTGCCCTGGCATTTCTGTCTGCAGCCCTTCTGGGGTTGTATGACACAGCAAAAAAAGCGGCGTTGAAAGACAATGCGGTGATACCCGTACTGTTTCTCAACACCGTTTTTTCCACATTGATATTCTCCCCTTTCATAATCTCGTCCCTCTGCGGAGACGGCTTGCACACAGGAATCCCATTCTCCTCAGGAGCGGACATCCACGGGACATCAGCCGGCTCCCTTGCCGGAGCGGCCACCCAGGGGATGACCGTAGGGAAAGCGCACCTGATGGCCTTCGCAAAGTCCTGCATAGTGCTGACCTCCTGGCTTTTCGGATATTTCGGGCTGAAACACCTGCCCATCACGATTGTGGGTCCCATCAATGCCACCAGACCAATCCTCGTCCTCCTCGGGGCGATGCTCATCTTCGGAGAGAGGCTGAATCTCTGGCAATGGGGCGGTGTGATTCTCGCAATGATTTCCCTCCTTCTCCTGAGCCGTTCCAGCAAAAAGGAGAATGTGGACTTCGCACACAACAAATGGATATTGTTCATTGCGATATCCGCCCTGACAGGAGCCTGCAGCGGACTGTATGACAAATACATAATGCGCCTGCTTGACGCATCCTTTGTCCAGGGATGGTACAATTTCTACCAGATGCTTATGATGGGTGTCATGATGCTAGCCCTCTGGATGCCGAAACGGGGCAGCACCACCCCGTTCCATTGGTCCTGGGCAATCCCGATGATTTCAATCTTCATCTCCGCAGCGGACTACGCCTACCTGTCCGCCCTCAGGCAGCCAGACTCGATGATTTCAGTGGTGTCCCTGATCAGAAGAGGCTCAGTCATAGTCTCCTTCCTGTGCGGCGCAATACTCTTCAAAGAGCGCAACCTCAAGGCAAAAGCCCTCGACCTCGCCTTCATCCTGATAGGAATGATCCTCATCTGGATAGGCTCAAGATAATGCGGCTCCGGCAGGAGAACATCTGCAAAAGCATAGGCGGCTTCAGGTCCGACAGGGAAGGTAAGACGAGGGTGTATGCAACATCTTTCCCTTCCACATACCCACACAAGTCCATTTCCGGAATCCCCGAAAGAGGAAATGTCCATCGCGCAGCAGCGCGACGGCGGGAGCCGTGTATTTGGCTATGGAATAGGCAAATACGGAAGGCGTAGCCGCGGGGTACTATAGGGGCAGGGCCCCTAGGCATAGACAGAGGACGCGATTGCGCGGCAATCGCGTATCTCCACAGAAAAAGGCCAGCATAAATGCTGACCTTTTTCTGTGGAGATGGGCGAACTTGAACATTTCCTCCAAACTCCTCCAGACATATTTGTA
>JBJEJS010000392.1:0-7587 GCA_051878235.1 Candidatus Cryptobacteroides sp. | reverse complement strand
CAGCATCCAAAAGAAAGATGAATTTTGAAACGGAAACAACATGTATTTTTTCATAATGTTAATTATTTTTAACAAAATTAATCAGAACGGTAGATATGATGTTATAATTCAGTTCTTATATATTTCAAAATCATCCGGGAATTCCTAAATTTGCGAAAATGTACGGCAAGCCTTAATTGTTGAAATATGAAACGAATCCTTGCATTGATTCTATACGCTTTGGCTACAATATATCAGTCATATTCCAGGGATATTCCTTTTAAGACACTTTCTTCGGTAGAAGGATATCATCAAACTTCCGTCCGTTGCCTATATTCTGACAGATGGGGGGAAATATGGATTGGAGGACGCGATGGACTTTATTCATACAACGGGAAAAGGGTTAAACAGTACAGCTATAGAACGAGTTCTCTCTCTGGCGAAATGCAAGTCAAATCTCTTACCGGTGATGGCAAGAATAAAATTTATATCCTTTCAATGAGTTCTCTGGTCGAATATGACCAATCCCGAGCGACATTCAAGACATTGCTGGAGGGTGATGTGAATGCTGTCTATTGTAATCAAGAAGGCCTTTATGTCCTGTCCAAGAAAAATCTAATCCTCTACAAAGCAGAGGATATGTCAGTTATAAAGGAGTATTCAATTCCGACAAAGGGAACATACGGACTATTCTCGATATATGTGGATAGACAAGATAGAATATGGATCGGATGCCCGGACGGACTTTTCGTAAAAAGTAAATCCGATTCAGACTTTGAAAAGTTTCTGGATTCATCTTCAGGAATTTCTTCCGTTTATGAAGAACCGCAAGGAAATAATATATGGGTGGGAACAATTGATGAAGGGTGTTACTTACTATCCTCTGATGGCAATGTTACAAATATTTCAGGAGGTCGATTCGATATCTCCTTTGTCAGATGCTTTGTTCAAGAGGATTCCTCAAATATTCTTTTGGGAACGAAAAATGGCCTTTTCAGGTACAGTATGCAAGATGGAAGCATAGCCAGAATTAACGGCACAAAGAATACTTCTGGGGCTGAGATTACCCCTTCAATCTGGTGTATGCTCAAGGATAGACAGGGCGTAATCTGGATGGGAACCTGGTTTTCCGGAATATTCTTCTATAATCCTGCCGAAGAGATTTATACCTTCTATGACGATGTTTTCCAAGCTAATGGAATGGAATATCCGGTAGTCGTAGGAGATATGGAAGCGGATAAGAATGGACGCCTTTGGGTAGGAACAGAAGGGAATGGAGTTGTCATTCTTGACAATGACGGTAGTCCTTTCAGACCCGCATCCATTGCAAAGGAAAATGTGAAATGCCTCAAGTATGATTCTGCAAGAGACTGGATGTGGGTGGGGACACATCGTGGTGGCCTCTTCTGCCTTGAGGCATCTTCCGGAAGGCTTGTAGCATCGTACAGGCACGATAAGTCATCTCCTGTGTCCCTGCCTTCGGATATTGTAAGAGATATCGCCATTAAAGGGGATATAATTGTTCTGGCGCTGGAAAATGCTGGATTCTCAATCTTGGATATAAGAACAGGACGATGTGAAAGTCCTTTCCAACAGACATATTCCAATTCCGTATGTTTTGACAGTGATGGAAATTTATGGGTATCAGCCGGTATGGACGGTGTCCGCCGTTATGATTTCACTTCGGGACAGGTCTCAAACTACAGCCATATACCAGATGTCTCCGGGACATTAAGTTCAAACAGTGTTCAGAAGATTTTCCTTGACAGCAAGGACAGGTTATGGTTTACAACATTCGGAGGAGGTGTAAATCTTTATCTGCCGCAGAGCGATGAGTTCCAAATTTTCGATTCTTCAAACGGAGATCTGCTGGAAGACAATGTATATGCGATTTGTCAGTCTCCCGGCTCGGAGAACAATATTTTTCTGCTGACATCTTCGGGACTGACAATACTCGACCTGACTGATAAACATTCAACAAGTTACCTTGCTTTCGGCAAAGGCCTTCCGATGTTTTCTGCCAATGATAATGCTCTGTATGTCTCACCTGACTGCAAGGTTTTCGTCGGTGGAATTGACAGGCTTATTTCTTTTAATTTGGACGATGTTATCCGTCTGGAAACTCCTTCAAGCAGGCTACAGTTCGCCTCTTTGTATGTTAATGGCAATGAAGTGACTCCTGCAGATGCAACTGACATTCTGGATTGCTCCCTCCCTTATGCCGAGGGCATCGTATTGGGGCAGTCCGCAAAATCATTGACGATAGAGATTGCCTCCTTTGATTATTCGTCCAACAATTCCAGAATATTGCAGTACTGTATGGAAGGTATATCTTCCGAATGGTTCAATTTCTTGCCGAACCAGACATCCGTAAGTTTTTCCGGCTTGAATCCGGGGCGGTATGTGCTTAAGGTAAGATATGAAGGCCTCCCTTATTCTGTGATTTCTCTTAATATCAGGGTGAAACCTGTATGGTATCTGAGTGTCTGGGCAATTGTAGTATATTTCTTACTGCTCATTGTAATCATTGTAAGTTCTGCTCTGATATATAGAGCCCGTGTGAAACTGCGTGAAAGGCTAAAATATGAACACCAAAGAGCGGAGGATATTCAGGCTTCAAACCAGTCAAAACTACAGTTCTTCACGAATCTTTCTCATGAGTTCAGATCCCTTATTACACTGATTATAGGATCATTGGAAAATGTTCTTCGTGGCTCGGAACTTTCTCCGGCATTGTACAAAAGGTTATTGTCTATTTATCACAACGGCAATCGTCTGAAAGGTTTGCTTTCCGAGCTTTTGGATTTCCGCAAGCAGGAACTTGGTTATATGAAACTCAAAGTTCAGGAAGTCAATCTTGTTGATTTTGTCAACGAGAGTGTGATGATCTATAAAGAATATGCATCTGACAATAGCGTTTCCATTGATTTTGTTCCTGAGTTAAACAAAGTTAATGTCTTCATCGATACCAAACAGATGAGCAAAGTCTTCAACAATCTCATATCCAATGCGTTGAAACACACGAAAGCCGGTGGATCCATAATTGTTGGTTTGAATGCGGACGATAGCTGCTCATATATAACGGTTACTGATACGGGTGATGGCATATCTGAGATGGATTTGACGAGAATATTCGACAGTTATTATCAGGCAGAACAGTTCAATTCTTATGATACCGGAACCGGCACGGGCCTTGGTCTTGCCCTGTCTAAAGGTATAGTTGAAATGCATAAGGGTACAATAAGTGTAGAAAGCAAGGTCGGCAGGGGTAGCAAATTCATTGTCAGGTTGCTCCTCGGCAGTGCACACTACAGCCAGGATGAGTTTGCACAGGACCCTCAACCATTATTCATTGGAGCACCGTTGCCATCGTCTCTGAGCAAGGAGACGGAATCATCTCAAGTTGAACTGGATGCAGCAATTCTGATAGTGGAGAATAATTTATCCATAAGGGAACTGTTGGTTGATATTTTTAGTCCGTATTATAACATAAGAACGGCTTCTGACGGCCAGGAAGCCCTCTCAGTAATAAAATCATCGGACAATATGCCGGACCTTGTCCTTAGTGATGTATTGATGAGTCCGATGTCGGGAATGGAGTTGTGCAAGCACCTTAAGAACGACCCTATGACTTGTCATATCCCTGTTGTCCTTCTTACTGCTTTGACATCAGTGGAACATAATCTGGAAGGGTTGAAACTTGGGGCCGATGATTATATATCTAAACCGTTCAATACCGAGATATTGCTTTCACGGTGCAATAATCTTGTAAATTCAAGGAGAATGCTGAAGGAAAAGTACGGCAAAATTCCTCAGAGTTCTCATAAGATGCTTGCTACAAATCCTATGGATAAGAGTCTTTTGGATAAACTCGTGTCACTTGTGGAAGATAATCTTTCAAATCCTTTGTTCGGTGTGGATCAGTTTGCAAAACAGATGGGATTCGGCCGCACGGTTTTCTATGCAAAAATTAAATCTTTGACTGGGCAGTCTCCTAACGAGTTCATATTGAACATCAAACTGAAAGCTGCTGCTGCAATGCTATTGGAAAAGCCTGAAATGAATGTCAATGAAGTGTCTGAGGCTACAGGCTTTTCTTCGGCACAATATTTTTGCAAATGTTTCAAGGATTTTTACCGTCAGTCCCCGCTTTCATACAGAAAGTCCAACACAGTTGGCTCCGTGTATACGATGCATTCATCTTAAAATATCGTATGAACTCCTTGTTAACGCGAAGTGGCTCGGTTATACTGCATACGGAAGTTGACAGTTATCAGTTCTGACAGGGGCTGAATCCGGTTTATTCCAGCGGATCAACGGCGGTGTCTTCGCTGTAGAGGTCTCCGACAAGCTTTAGGAAAGCTGATTTCATTGCGGCGAGCCTGTCTGCATCGTCAACAGGGATTGTCTGGGAAGGGTCTGATTCCAAGTCCCAGAGGGTGTCGAAGTTATTGCAGCCAAGTTCGTTGCCGGTGGAATTGAAATTCGCTCCGCTATATGCCGGAATAAGCACATAGTCTCCTTCGCGGTATGCAAGGCGTCCCTGAGCTTCAAGCACCTGTGACGGCCTTCCTCCTTTTAGATGCTTGCCAAGAAGGACATTCGGATATGACTGGCTGTCAAGGCCTTCCGCTACTTCACCCCCTGTTATTTCACCAAGAGTGGCATAAAGGTCCATCTGGCAGAAATATGCTTCTGATACGGCTGGTTCTATATGTCCTTCCCAATACACGATGAACGGAATGTGTGTTCCTGCATCGTAAAGACTGTATTTTCCTCCTCTGAGTCCGTTGTCCGGATCGTGGCCTGCAGCGAGTGCGGCTTCTTCCGCTCCGTCATCATATCCGTCCTGAAGGACTGCTCCGTTGTCGGAAGTTATTATGATAATGGTATTCTCAAGAAGGTCGAGCGAGCGGAGTTTCTCCACGACCTGTCCTACGCACCAGTCAGCCTCCACAACGGCATCGCCCCTGCATCCGAGCCCGCTTGCACCTGCGAATCTTTCTGCCGGAACTCTCGGCACATGCGGTTCGTGAAGCCCGTAGTAAAGGAAGAATGGTTCATCTTTATGATTGTCTATAAACGAGTTGACCTTTGACAGGAAATAGTCCGCCATTGTGCGGTCGTTCCATCGAGCCGAATGTCCGCCCTTCATATATCCGATGCGCGGAACTCCGTCCACTATCGTGCCCTGATGCCCGTGCTTCCAAGGCATTGTCATCAACTCCGGATTGGTAATGGCTGTCGGTTCACCTTCGAAATTCTTTTCATAATCGACCAGAAGCGGGTCGGAAGGATCCAGGCCTTCAACCCTTCCGTTTTCTACATATACTGTTGGCACCCTGTCCACTGTCGCAGGGATGAGGTTGGTGTAGTCGAATCCCACAGTGTTACCTGAAGGGACAATCTCCTTGTTCCAGTCTAGTTTTCCGTATCCCATTCCGAGATGCCATTTGCCGATTGCTGCTGTTGCATAGCCTTCCTGCTGCATCATCTTAGGGAGTGTCGGCATTGAAGGGTCAATCAGCAGGGGAGCATCTCCGGCAAGGATTTTTGCCTCGGGATTGCGCCACGGGTACATTCCGGTGAACATAGCAAAGCGGCTCGGAGTGGATGTTGCAGAGGTCGCATAGCAGTTTTGGAAGCGGAGCCCTGCGTCAGCCAGTGAGTCGATGTTTGGCGTATGAATAGTGCTCGAACCGTAACAGCTTACATCACCGAGTCCGAGGTCATCGGCAACTATGAGGACGATATTTGGCCGGATTGGTTCGGCTTGGGAGTCTTTGCAGGATGTGGCAGTGGCTGCAATCGGGGCAAGGGCGAGCATAGGTGCCGCTTTGGTCAAGATAGTCATATATACTAAGTGATTAGTAGTTATTAGCGTTATTGAGGGTTTTCTCGCGGAACCAGATGTCGTTCGCCTCTTCAAGTTTTACGGAAAGTGTTTTGCACAGACTCCCGAACAGTTCCTGGTTTTCCTTGATGTCCAGATTGTACATCTGATATGGGTCTTCCAAGTCGTTGAACAAGAGTACTCTGCTTATGCTGCCGTCCTTTCTGATGGCGATTTCCATAGTATGCGTGGCGGTCTTGATACCTCTTGCAACCGGGAAAAATCCGTGTACGATCCCGTTTTCGTCAGTCTCACCGTTGACATTCCTAATGTAAAGCACAGCCTCAGGAATGTCACATTCCTGACCGTTTTCAAGAAGGACATTGGAGAGATCCCTTCCTTCCACACTTTCAGGAATTTTGTCTTCCAGTCCGGCCAGAGACAGGAGCGTCGGGTAGATGTCAATTGAACTCAGAAGGGTACCGTCCACGTGAGGACGCAGTTTTTCTGGGTATCTTATGATGAATGGAACATTGAATGATTCCGTGTATATTGAATTTTTCGGATCGCTGGTGCCCTGACTGCACATCGTTTCACCGTGGTCGGAGGTAAAAATTACTATGGTGTTTTTCTCCAGACCTAGCCTCTTCACTTCTGCGAGAACTCTTCCGAACTCACGGTCAACACCAGTTACATTTGCAAAGTAATATTTGGCGGACTCAGCTTTCGCAATTGTTGTGTCGGCATTATCTCTGACATATAATTCCTTGTATGACATATCTTTATACAAGTTGTAATCCTCTTCCATACAGTCATCCAGACTCTTATAAGGATTGTGAGGAGGGTTGTATGCCAGGGCTAGGAAAAACGGCTTGTCGGGATTTCTCTGACCGGATTCGTTTCTGAGATATTCAATCGCTTTGTCGGTTTCGTGTTTGACCGAATATTCCTTAGGATCGTGCCTGTTGCCTTCGGTGTCCCAGTAATGAGGGTCTTTGTGTACATCGTATGTCCCGTAGGAATACCAGTAGTCAAATCCGTGCCTTCTTTCAGGTGGAGTGTATGCGTCCCATTCGGGTTTGCGGCAGTCCACATATTCACCGGGGTGCTGAGGGTCGTTAGGGGTAGGGAAGTCCGTGTGAAGCTTTCCTATATATCCGCAGCTGTATCCGTTTGCGCTCAGTACATCGCTGATGCACACTGCATCCTGTCTGAGGCTGCTTTCAGGCCTTTCTACCATACAGTTAAGGGTTATTCCGCTTCTTTCCGGGTACATCCCGGTAAGGAATATGCCTCTGTATGGGCTGCTCAAAGGACAGTTGCTCATTGCACTGGACAGCACGACGCTTTCTTTTGCGAATGCATCGAGAGTAGGTGTGTGAACGGGGTCTGCTTTCCAGCCTACATTGGATGCGAATTCCGGCTCGTTCCAAAAGGCCATAGCCTGATTTCTGAACTGATCTGGAAATACATAGATGATGTTAGGCAGTTGTTCTTGTGCGTTTGTGCATCCGATGGCGGCCAGCGACGAGAGCGGTAGCAGGTAGCTTTTCAGTGTCATACTTATAGTGGTTTTTGATTTGCATTTTCCGGTATCCTCACAGGATATCGTATACACTTGGCAAAGTTATATCCTGTTGACCGGATTATTTTCAGTTTTTATTCTTTTTTTTGAATTATCGTCCGTTCTGCCTTGTGTTTGATTCAGATGCCTGAGTACCTGCTCCTCCGGCAGCTTGAGCAGGACCTTGATGACATCCTCCGCCTTCGTGCCT
>JBJEJS010000391.1:0-1595 GCA_051878235.1 Candidatus Cryptobacteroides sp. | reverse complement strand
GGATGATTTATTTTATCGTCATTGACGGCAGGTTTCCTGAGGATGCAGTCGGGATGACCATAGGACAGACTGCCGAACTGTGCCGTATGCTTGGGCTTAAGGATGCCATAAACCTTGACGGGGGAGGCAGCAGCACTATGTGGATAAAAGACAGGGGAGTGGTCTCCCATCCTTACGACAACAAGAAGTTTGACCACGAGGGGGAGAGGGTCGTGCCCAATGTCATTCTGATCAAGTGACAAATTGAATATAATTATATGATTTATTATGTCTTTTTTTGATTTTTACAAAATGAGCGGGCCTGCCCGCGACCCGCTTCCTGCCGAATGTCAGGAAAAGGTTTACAGGCGCAAGAGGATTCAGGCTTTCGTCGCCGCGACCTTCGGCTACGCCCTCTACTATGTGTGCCGTCTGTCGATGGGCGTGATGAAGCAGCCCCTCATTGATGCGGACCTGTTGAACGCCACACAGTTGGGTCTTATCGGGGCCTGTCTCTACTGGGCATACGCGGTGGGCAAGCTCGTGAACGGCTTCCTCGCGGATGCCTCCAACATCAAACGCTTTATGGCGACAGGACTGATAATCTCCGTCCTGATGAATTTCCTGATGGGTGTGCTGGGTGTCTCGGCGATGTCGGACAGCGGAATCAGCGCGGCTGCGGGCACCAACACCGCCCTGTTCATCAGTTTCGCCGTGTGCTGGGCAATAAACGGATGGAGCCAGTCGATGGGCGCGCCGTCTGCAATAGTATCCCTCTCAAGGTGGTTTCCTCTCAAGACAAGGGGGACATTCTACGGATTCTTCAGCGCATCCCACAACATCGGAGAGGGTCTTTCATTCATTTTCGTGGGCTCCATCGTGGCTGCCTTCAGTTGGAAATGGGGATTCTTCGGGGCTGCCCTCGCGGGTGTTCTCGGCGTTGTCCTGATACTGTTCTGGCTGCACGACAACCCTGAAAGCCAGAGGCTTGCGCCGATTGAGGTCCTGTCAGGGGAGATGACCCAGGAGGAATATGACCGCAACAGTGAAGAGATGCTCCGCAAGGCGGGGGACGAGAAGAAGGCACAGCAGGCCCAGACAAGGGCTATGCGCGGAGCGGTCATCAAGAATCCGGGCGTCTGGATACTCGCACTCGCAAGCGCGTTTATGTATATGAGCCGCTATGCAATCAACGAATGGGGCGTGATCTTCCTTCAGGAGGCGAAAGGCTATTCTCTTGCGGAGGCTTCCGCAGTCATCGGAATCAACCCTATCTTCGGAATAATAGGCACGGTGCTGTCGGGATGGCTCAGCGACAAGATTTTCAGGGGTGACAGGAAATATCCCGCATTCGTGGCGGGTGTCCTCGAAGCCATCTCCCTCGCGCTTTTCCTGTTCGGAGGCCCTGCAAAATGGGTCAACATCCTTGCTATGGTGCTCTTCGGAGTGGCAATCGGCTGCCTGATTGCCTTCTTGGGCGGCCTGATGGCGATTGACCTCGTTCCGCGCAAGGCTACGGGCGCAGCCCTCGGAATCGTCGGCATCGCCTCCTACATCGCCGCAGGTCTCCAGAATGTCGTGACCGGCCTTCTGCTTGACAACAACATCATCGAGAA
>JBJEJS010000390.1:0-1602 GCA_051878235.1 Candidatus Cryptobacteroides sp. | reverse complement strand
AACGGGTCTTGAAAAATCTTTTGAAGGAGGAATCATTTCGGATGGCAGAATCATTTGTTTTGGAAATGTCCCGGCATATAGGATTGCAGGAATAAGGAATACGGACCCGGATGCCGTCAGCATCATATATTCGCTGCTTCATTACGGGACATTTGTGCAATGCACATATTGTTTTGACAGGTCTTTGGACTTTGATGGGGAACTGGTGTCGGCGGATTCAATTATTGAAAGCATTGAGCTTTACGGACCTGATGGATTTCCGGAGGACAAGCGCCCGGAGGATTGCGCAATGGAGTCTCCGGAGTCGGTGAATATCTCCGCCGCAAGAGTAGAAATACCCGTTCCCGGGTCCGGGCAGAAGGTGCAATGGAGCGAGAAGACAGGGAACAGGTATAATTTTGATGTGGATTTGAACGGCTACAGGCTTGAATGTGACATTGTCCCGGTCTGGACATCCGGGAACTCGGCACTTCAGGAATGGATGGCGGAATTTGAGAGGAATGAGGGGAAAAACTTTGATGGGGGTTTCGTGGGGGCTCCCAAGATTAGGAAACTGAATAGCACGAGTGCGATCAGGGCTGCGGGAAAGAGCGGGGACTATCCTGACCGGATTCTGGTGAAATATTTTATGCTCCATAATGGGGCCCGTCTGCTGCTCACGGGATATGTCCCGTCAAATCTTGACCTCAAGTCGGAGATGGGGCGCATCGACTCTTTCGTGAACGGGATTGTTTTTTATTGATATAGTTTATATACAAAATATAATATATTTCATTTTATGAAAACGAACTTTTATGTCATTATGGCGGCGGCGTTGCTTGCTTCAGCCTGCAACAGCCGTCAGGCGGGGGAGAAGGTCCCCGCAATCGATCTTGCGAATCTTGACACTACGGTGGCTCCCGGTCAGGATTTCTATGCCTATGCCACCAACGGATGGCAGAAGAACCATCCTCTCAAAAAGGAGTATTCCCGTTACGGCTCATTCGACATCCTTCGGGAGAACAATGAAATCCGTCTGAACGACCTTTTCAAAGGGCTCGCGCAGAGCAGGGCGAAGAAGGGGAGCGTGGAGCAGAAAATCGCCGACCTTTACACTATGGGGCTTGACTCCGTCCGCCTGAACAATGAGGGTGCGGCTCCGGTTCTCCCTTACCTTCAGGAACTTGAGGCTGTGGATGATGCCGTTTCATTTGCGCAGGCTGCCGCCCGTATGTCCGTTTACGGGGATGACGCCCTTTGGGGGACAGGGGTGGATGCCGATCTGATGGACAGCGACAACAATGTGCTGTACCTCGGCCAGAGCGGTCTTGGACTCGGAAACCGCGACTATTACCTCAATGAGGAGAATGCCGTCCTGCGTGAGGGCTATCAGAACTTCCTGACAAAGGTTTTCACCCTTGCCGGTTATGAGGATGCCGCACAGAGGGCTGCCGACGCTATGGGACTTGAGATGGCAATCGCCGTCCCTTACTGGTCAATGGTCCGTCAGCGTGACATCCAGGCACAGTACAACCCTATGTCATTCGAGGAGATTTTTGCCGCCTACC
Organism: Candidatus Cryptobacteroides sp.; assembly: GCA_051878235.1. Classification (GTDB taxonomy): domain Bacteria; phylum Bacteroidota; class Bacteroidia; order Bacteroidales; family UBA932; genus Cryptobacteroides. The sequence continues at coordinate 55 of JBJEJS010000390.1, read as the reverse complement.
AGAATCTCCACCTTGACTTGTTCTTCCAGGAACTTGGGATTGCGGAGCAGGAGAA
>JBJEJS010000389.1:0-7683 GCA_051878235.1 Candidatus Cryptobacteroides sp. | reverse complement strand
AACGCTCGGAGCCGTCGTTCATATCCCAGAGATTGATGTAAGGCTCAAGGGTGGCATAACTCTGCAGGCCGAGGTCCGCAGACCATCTGACCCCGAAGGCGTCATAGACAAAACTTCCCGCATCCATATGGCCGTGACTTGTGGAGGCCTTTCCCGCCTTTATTCCGAGGAACTTGTCAGTGATGTCATTCTTCCAGTTCTCGTGAACAAGCACGACAGGGGTCGCGCCCTCTCCCCTGAAGATGGATTCAGTCGGGGCGGAAATGTTGTCAAGAGAGGTGATGGCAAGTTTCAATGCCCACCAGCAGACCACAGGCAGCAGGCGAGCCTCGGACGCGGAAGAATATTTGGAGAGGCGGTCCTTTTCAAGGAAGAGGACGGAGAGGTCATTGAATTTCCACGCGAAATACCATTGCGGGAAGCACGGGGTCACCGACGAAGCGCAGTCCGAATAGTTGAAGCACAGTTTCAGAGGTGTCTCCATATACAGCATATATTTCCCCGTCTGAGAGAATCCCCCGACTTTGGAAAGATTCGCGTCGGAGCCTGTCGCCGTCTCAAGGGCGGTCAGCATCAGGGCCTCGAACACGGTGCCGTAGTTCCAGTAGGAATATCCCTCAGGATAATTCCCTCCCGGAGAATAACTCTCCTGCATTGCGGGAAGATTGGACTCCAACGCCTTTGAGATGATGTCCGATGCAGTCGTGCTGTTGTCCTCATACACGGCGAGGGCGGCACAGACCAGACCTCCGTTGCAGACCTGGTTCCAGTTGTTGGTGGCCTCGTAGAAATTCAGGTTCCAGATTTTGTTCTGTGCAGGATAGAAGGCGAAATCGTCCAACGCTTTCCTTACAAGTGCCTTTGTGTCGTTAGAGAGTTCGGAATAAAGCCAGTCATAGCCCAATGCCACACCTGCCGCCATCTCGCCGACATCAAGGAAATGCTGGCGGGCGTTCCAGTCCGAGAAATTGCAGACAGTCACGATGTCGTGCTCGGCCTGCGTGAGATACTTCTGCTCCCCTGTGGTCTTGTAGGCGTAGGCACAGAAGGCTATCCTCTGAAGGGCCTCCCTGCTGACAGCAAGAAGCCGTTTCCCGACAAGCGTCCTCTCAAGGTCGGCTGCACCGACATAACGTGCGGCATATTCGATGACCTTTGAGTGCATCATCGAGAACACATTTCCTGAAGATGCCTGCTCCCTTGCCTGGGCAAAGTCATCCTCGTTGAAAATAATCCTCGGGTGATTGGATGCCACAAGGCGGGAGTAGTCCGGCTCACCGATGACGACAGGAGACTCAGGAGTCTGCGGCCCGTCACCGTCAGCGGAAGGCTTCACGCTTGACCCCGGCTGCCAGACAGGATAACTGTCGGATGAGCAGCCGATGCAGAGCGCGGCGACAAGACCGGATATAATCAATATAGACCTTTTCATACCATCAGAAATTTTTACGCTTATAAAAATTCGGTTTCATATATATCAAATGGACAACAATTCCGTCAATAAGCCCAGCCCGTCTTCTTGACGAGGTTAGGGTTACGCTGACATTCACCTGAAGGACACGCCCAAGGGTACATATCCAGAGTATAATACCAGTTGTAGTCGAAGCCTTCCCACTCCTTCCACCAGGCCTGGCCGCCATAGATTTCCTTTCCTCTGAATTTCATATCCTTGTAGGTCCCCCAACGCCATTCGTCGAAATAGTTTTGGCCCTCAAGGCAGAGTTCGACCCTCCTTTCATATCTGACCGCCTCCATAACCTGCTCCTTTGAGCCTACGGGGACAGACGGCATCTTGGCCCTCGTGCGGATCTCGTTGACAATGTCAACCGCACCAGAAAGATTCCCGTTCTGCACATAGCACTCCGCAAGAAGGAGATACACATCCGTGTAGCGTATGAGAGGCCAGTCGGTCGGACAGCGCAGGCGGTCCGTAAGGTCTTCAGGACGGCTGTACACATATTTCTTATATACATATTTGTTGTTGAAACTGCCGATATAGTAGTCACCGCCGTCGTCTCCCTCATTCAGGAAAGGCCATCTGAGTTCCTTGCCCAACTGGATTTTCCCTCCGTTGTCGGTGGCATCCTTGAAGGTGTCGAAAGGCTCATAAGGGACAAGGACGATGTCCTTCAGGCGCGGGTCGCGGTTTGCGTATGCCCTGCGGATGCGTGCCTCGTTGCCGTCATTGAGGTAATACTTGTCAAAAATGTCCTTGCCTATTTTCTTGATTCTCTCGTCGAAGGTGCTCTTCTCCGAAAGAGACCAGGATTTGGTGCTGTAGCCGTCCCTGAGGAAGAACACCTCCCTTTGATATGGCTCCAGTTTGTCCCAGTCCTCAAGTCCGCTCACCTCGCTCCAACGGAATTCGGAGCCGTCGGCATTCTGGAAATAGTCCACGAAATCTGAGGACGGACGGGCATTGGACCAACTGTTCCAGGAGTCACGCCCTCCGAGAATCAACTGGAGGTTGTCGCAGTAACCTGCCTCGTCCCCGAACTGCAGAGGGAAAATCATCTCGTGGTCCTTCTCGTTCTCATACCTGAAGAAGTCGATGTACTTTCCCTGCCAGAGTCCGTACCCGCATTGGGCGACCTTCTCGAAATCCGCCGCAGCGGCCTTGTAGTCCTCAAGGTACATATATGCCATTCCCCTGAGGGAATATGCCGCACCTTTGGACGGTCTTCCGTAGTTGGTTGTCAGCGTGTTGTCCGGAAAGTTCGCGCAATTTATGCAATCCGTCAGGTCAGCGATCACCGCATCCCACACCTCCTTGGCGGAGGACTGGCTCTTGGTGCACTCGGACTCTGAGATGACATTGAGGTAGAGAGGGACTCCTCCAGGGGTGTAGCCCGCAGGTCCGCCGCTCGGCATCCCGCCGTAAATCCTGTTCAGCCGTGAGTAGAACCACGCCCTGAGGAATTTGGCCTCGCAGATGTACCTCTCGTATTTCTCGGTCGGAAGCCCGGCCTTGTGGAGATTCTCAAGGGCGTCGTTTATCTGGTGGATGCTCGTGTATGCCCATTTCCACTCATACCAGATTGTGAACTCCGTCGCATCCTTCGTCGCGGCGGCAAGGGCCATCAGAGGGTAGTTGTCCACAGTCATATCGCATTGGAACTCCATTCCCATCCATCCCTGCCGGTTGATTCCCGTGAAATCGTTGTACCTCAACTGGGTCCTGGTCAGGTCGGTCCTGTAGAAGTTGACATAGAGACCTGCCATCCCCTTGTCGGCGAGAGATTCGTTAGTCCACATATTCTCGCTCGCTATCTGGTTGGCAGGAGCGATGTTGAGCATATCGGTGCAGGAGACCGCCACAAGGGCAGCCGCAGCAATAAAAGTCATTCCATATTTCTTCATACCCATATCCTCCCATTAAAATGTTATCTGCGCTCCGAGGGACACCTGTCTCATCAGAGGATAGCCTATTGTGGAGCCGAGTTCAGGGTCCATTCCCGGGAACTTCGTGAAAGTGAGAAGATTCTCTCCAGAGACATAGAACCTGAGTTGCTTCACCAGTATCTTGCCGGTCCATTTCTCGGGAAGGGTGTAGCCGATCTGGACATTCTTCAACTTGAGGTAATCCCCCTTGTATTCATAGAAGTCGTTGACAAGATGGTTCTTGTCCGTTCCCTTGAAAAGGCGCGGATAGGTCGCGGCCGTGTTCGTCCTCGGGTCGAGAGGGTTGGACGGGTCATAGAAATAATGGTCGTCGGCAATCCTCTGGCTGATTGCATATCCCCAGGTCACAAGAGTCGTGTTGTAGTAACTGCTTGCCCAATAGATGTAGTAGTCAAACGCCCCCGCAAGGACAACGCTCAGGTCAAGGCCTTTCCAGGAGAAGCCGAGGTTGATTCCGAGGTTGACGGCAGGAGTGGAAGTGTGTCCGTTGAAATCCTTGTCGTCCTCATTTCCGTAGTTCTTGTCATTGTTGGTGTCGGCGTAGATGAAGTCTCCGTACCAAAGCTGGTCGGGGGAAAGGGTCTTGACACCGTTGAAGGTGTAGCCCGACTCAATCATAGCCTGCACCCACTTGAAGTCGGTCTCCGTGCGGATCATTCCGTCCACAGGTCCTGCATTCGGGTCCACCCCGCCGCCTGTGTAGCCCTCTCCTGTGCCACGATACCTCTGGAGCATATAGTGCTCCCCTATGGAATGCCCCTCGCAGAGTTTTCCCGGGGATGACCAGTTCTCGGACACATCCGAAATGTTGTTCACATATTTTCCGTTCTGCCATTCCTTCACAAGCGGGCCCTTGAAGGATGTGACCCTGTTCCTGTTGTAGGAGACATTGACTCCAGCCCAATAATAGAAATCCTTTCCTGCGGTGTCCTTCCAGTTGAGCGCGAGTTCAACTCCCTGGTTCCACATCGAGCCGAGATTGGAGGGCACCTGCGACACATTTCCCATCGTCAGATAGGTGCTCGGAGTGAAAAGGATGTCGGTGGTGTTCTTGTAGTAGTAGTCGAGTTCGGCGGTGAGCCTGTTCTTGAAGAAGCCCGCGTCGAGTCCTATGTCAGTAGTGGTGGTCGTCTCCCATTTGAGGTTCTTGTTGCTCATAGAGGCAATGTACAGTCCTGTCGAGTTGCTCCCGTCAATGGTGACCTTCCCCGAAGCGTAGGTCGCCTGCCACGCGAAGTTCCCTATGCCCTGATTGTTTCCCGTCTGTCCCCAGGATGCCCTGAGTTTGAGGGAACTGAGCCAGCGCCTGCTGTTCTTCATAAATTCCTCCTCGTGGATTTTCCATCCCGCCGAGAATGAAGGGAACACACCGTAGCGTTTTTCCGTACCGAATCTTGAGGAGCCGTCCACGCGGATGTTAGCCTCGAAAAGGTAACGGTCCTTGTAGGAATAGTTCACCCTTCCGAAATATGACCTCAGTCCCCAACCCGACTTGGATGAGGAGGAGGAACTGTCAAGGGTCTCGAAAGTGGACTGGTCGTGAAGGTCCCAGTCGGTCGCCCCTTTCTTGGTCACTCCCCAACCCCACGACATATAGGAAAGCGCGGAATAACCTGCCAGCACTCCGACATTATGGTCCCCGAATGTACCGTCATAACGGGCAAGGAGTTCTGTTGACATTCTGTAATTCCTTGACATCGTGTTTGTTGCGACAGCCCTTGAAAGGTCGGAAGATGAATATCTCGTGTCGGTCACATAATCCCAGTAACCGTTCTCGCGGCTGTAGGTGTTGTTCTCGGAGAATGTCGGGGAATAGTTGAAAGTGCCCTCCACACTCACTCCCTTGTAAGGGCGGATTTTGGCATATACCGTCCCGTTGACCCTCCAGGTGCGCTTGGTGCCGTCGCTTCCCGCCATCTGTCCGAAGATGTTGTTGGCGGTAGGGCTCTCGTCATTGTTCGCAGGACGGCCCCAGGCGTTCTCGCTTCCCGGATATACTCCCGGGGTGGTCATATACAGATAATTGAAGCCGTTGGAGATGTTGGCGCAGCCGTACTGCTGGAACTGCCCGTAGATTTTTGTCCCGATGGTGAACCATTTCAGGACATCCGCCTCAAGATTAGCCCTGAAATTGGCCTTCTGGGATGAGGAGTCGAGATTGAAGCGGTTCATAATTCCCTGGTTGTCAAGATATCCCCCGGAAATCATATACCTGACCTTGTTTCCGCCGCCAGATATGCTGACATTGTGCTCCTGGGAATAGCCTGTCTGGAATATCTCGCTGAACCAGTCCGTGTTCGGATATGCCACATAATTCGGGACTCCGTACTCGTTCAGTCCGTAGGGGTCGTCCCTTGTCGCCTTCCAGATGTCGATGTTCGTCTGGGAGAACTGGTGGGAGGACTGGGCGTTGTCACAAGCCTCGTTGAAGAGTTCCATATATGTGGCATAGTCGGAGACCCACTCCAACTTGTTGTAAGGCATCTGGAATATCCCCTTGTAGGAATAACTTATGCGGGGCTTCGCGTCAGAGCCGTTCTTGGTCGTTATGAGAATCACTCCGTTTGCGGCACGGGTTCCGTAGATGGCGGTGGAGGCGGCATCCTTCAGGACGGATATGGACTCGATGTCGTTAGGATTGACATTGTCCATACTCCATTCCACGCCGTCCACAAGCACCAGAGGGGAACAGGATGCGGATGTGAACGAGCCGATTCCCCTGATACGGATTGTCGCGCTCTCGCTTCCCGGCTGGCCTGAAGACTGGAGCACGGACATTCCCGGGGCCATTCCAGCAAGTGCAGAGGAAGTGCTCAGCACGGGACGGCCCTCGGCATTCTTCGCAAAGTCGATTGAAGAGACCGAGCCAGTGAGGTTCGCCTTCCTCTGCGTGCCGTAGCCGACGACCACGACCTCGTCAAGAAGTTGGGTGTCCTCCTCAAGGACGGTCTGCATAAAAGTCCCGGCACTCAGATGCTGCCGGAGCGTCTTGAATCCCAGACAGGAAAAGACGGCGACAGCCCCATCTGACGGGATTTCAAGGCTCCACGAGCCGTCCGCCCCTGTCTGGGTCCCGTTGGAAGATCCCTCCACCATCACGGTCACGCCAATGAGGGGCTCACCCGAGCCGTCCGTCACCCTGCCTTTCGCCTTCTGCCCGTCTCTTTTATCCTGCCCCCCCCGGACGGGGGAATCAGTCCGGAATGAGAGGGCCACCACTTTGTCGTGAACAGCCCAGACGATTCTTGAGCCGTTGAAGACCTTGTCAAGAAGAGTTTCAAGTTCAACACCGGAGAGATTCACCTCAACTGATTTGAGTATTTCCGATCCAAGTGTCGTCTCGTATGAGAATGTGATGCCTGTCTGCCTTGTGAACTCGTTCAGGACAGTCTCCAGGCGCACATTTCTGAAAGAAAGCCGCAGGTCGTATGTCCCTGCCGCCGCACGGGCAGAGAAAGACCAGGCCAGAAGCGAGGCAAAAACAGCCACCGCCTTCAAAAAAAGACTTCTTCTCATCGAAATATGTTTTAGTGTTTGTTGTCGTCAGTCAGGAAATCAGTAACAGAGACTGAACTCCTGACCCTTGCACACGAATCTCAACATCGAGAGCACATCCTCGATGTCGTTGTCCTTCTGAAAGGAGAAATTGTAGGTGGAAGTGTCTGCAGGCTGAAGCACATTGATTTTCACTCCATATACCTGCCCTATGCGTTCCACGATGTCGGAAATGGTCGCGTGGCGCATTGAGACTGCTCCGTAATGCCTCATCAGCATATCCCCGACAGCGACTGAACTGATGTCGAGGGCGGAATTCTCCGCATCAAGGACGGCCTTCTGGCCCGGGCTCAGGCGGACCATATTGACCCCGTCCCCGTTCTGCATCATAATGGAGCCCTGGGCGAGGGTGACCTCGGACATCCGCTCCCCCGGAACGGACTTGACATTGAACACGGTGCCGAGGACTTTCACCTTGAATCCGTCCGTGCTGACCACAAATGGCCTGTCCCCGTCGCGGGCCACATCGAAATAAGCCTCCCCGCACAGTCTCACATCCCTCTGACGCTCATTGAAGTGCTTGTCAAGAACGAGATGAGTCCCAGGGTTTATCCAGACCTGGGTGCCGTCAGGAAGTCCGATGTTCATCGCCACATCGCCATTGTTGACATATTCATATATGGTCCTGTCATTCAGGCGGAAGGATATGATTCCGACCGTGACGAGCAGGACGACGGCAGCAGCGGCGGGATAGATGAACCTCGCGAGCCTCCTCCTTTTGTGAAG
>JBJEJS010000388.1:0-7702 GCA_051878235.1 Candidatus Cryptobacteroides sp. | reverse complement strand
TACAACAGGGCTCCAAATTGCGCTTCACGCAACACGAAGCCCTATAACGTTAGGCCTCTCCTGTGCGGTAGCACATCCGAGTGAGACGGAGGACAGGACAAGGAATGCCGTTTTTCTTTTGTGGTCCATAATTAGAATGCAGTTTTAGTGTTGTGGTATTTATCTGATGCAAAAATAGTTTTCCCTCCTTTCTTAATATAGAAATTATGTCCAATTATAGGGAAGGATGTGTAATTTTCTTTAGGTGTTCCTGGTATATTCAGATTCCAGACCGCGCTGGTAATGATTGAGATAATAAATAAGAAAACGCACCCTTTCGGATGCGTTTTAATACTGTGTCATAAGGATTTCTGTTTATTCATTCCACATCTTCTCCATTCTTTTGGCGGCGAGGTCTTCGTATTTCGTGCCCGGTCTGCCGTAATTGGCGTAAGGGTAGATTGAGATGCCTCCCCTCGGTGTGAAATATCCCGTTACTTCTATGTATTTCGGATCCATCAGTCTGACAAGGTCCTTCATTATCTTGTTGACGCAGTCCTCGTGGAAGTCTCCGTGATTGCGGAAACTGAAAAGATATAGTTTCAGGCTTTTGCTTTCGACCATCCTTTCGCCGGGGATGTAACTGATTCTGATTTCGGCGAAGTCAGGCTGCCCTGTGATCGGGCAGAGGCTTGTGAATTCAGGGCAGTTGAATCTCACCCAATAATCGTTTTCCTTGTGCCTGTTCTCGAAGGTTTCCAGTACTTCGGGGGCATAGTCGCTTTTGTATCCGGTCTTCCGCCCCAATGCGCTGAGACCTTCATTTTCTCTGTTTTCCATATTGTTACATATTCCAAAATTACAATTCCTTTCCGCAGGATTTCAGATATTTTTCCAGTCCCTGTCTCCTCAATTTGCAGGACGGGCAATGTCCGCAGCCGTCGCCAGGTATGCCGTTGTAGCAGGTCAGGGTCTTGTGCCTGACAAATTCGAGAGCGCCGAGGCTGTCCGCGAGTTCCCAGGTCTGTGCCTTGTCAATCCACATCAGGGGAGTGTGGATGACGAACTGCTCGTCCATTGCAAGATTTAAGGTGACATTGAGCGATTTGATGAACGAGTCACGGCAGTCCGGGTAACCGCTGAAGTCTGTCTGGGACACTCCTGTCACAAGGTCGAAAATGCCTCTTTCCCTTGCGAATACTGCCGCTATGCTCAAAAAGAAAAGGTTCCTCCCTGGTACGAATGTGTTGGGGAAGGAGTCGGCAGGCTTTTCGGAGTCCATCTCTATGGAGGTGTCAGTCAGGGAGTTCGCCCCGAGATGTCCGACAAAGGGAATGTCCATCACATTGAATTCCACACCAAGTTCCTCTGCGATTTTCCTTGCCATCTCCACTTCAAGTTCGTGTTTCTGGCCGTATCTGAAGGTCAGGGCCGTGACTTCCTTGAAGTTCTTCAATGCCCAGAAGAGGCAGGTGGTCGAATCCTGACCACCGCTGAAAACCACTAATGCACTATTGTTTCGCATATTCCGTATATTAAATATGTCCGTTATATAAAAAATTACAAATCAAAGATTTTGAACGGATTATAGGAAATGTCCCGATCGACGGTGTCGGTCCCTTCATATTTCTTGACGCTCCGCACGACGATGTTAGTGACGGGCAGGATGATAATTTCATAAAGGGTCTTCAGGACAATTTGGGTCACCATCAGTTTCAGCATCTCACCTGCTCCGATGCCCCAGAACGCAATCGGGAAGAATATCAGCGAGTCAACCCCCTCTCCTGCAACCGTGGAGGCGATTGCCCTGAGGGAGAAGCCTTTGTTCCCGGCAGCCTTCTTCATTCTGCTCATCACAAAGGCATTGACTGTCGAGCCGGTCACAAACGCCAGCATAGATGCCAAGGTCACCCTCGGAGCCATTGCGAACACATAGTCGAAATGAACTCCTCCGTCCCAGAAGGGAGCGGCGGGAAGCAACCTGACAATCTGTGCCGCGAGCACAACAAAGAAATTCATAGCAAAGCCCGTCCAGATGATCAGACGGGCTTTCCTGAATCCCCAGACTTCCACAATACAGTCGTTCAGTATGTATGAAACGGGGAATATGATGACTCCTCCGGTCAGCGTCAGCGGACCTGCCGTGAAAAGTTTTGTCTCAAAAAGGTTGGATGCGATGAGGCACACATTGAAAAGTATGCCCATCAGCACAAAAGGTACGGAGAGCATCACTCTCTCCTTCTTTGTCTCTGCCATTTTCTTGTTTTTTAAGTGGTTTCCAAGCACACTGCCGGGGGGCTTTTCAGCCAGCCCCCCTAAAGAATCTTCAAAAATTATTTAGTGGCATCCTCAAGGCGTTTCATAAGGGCGAACATCACAAGCCCTGCGATGATGCAAAGGCCCATAAGCACAGCCCAGATTGCCCAGAGAGGCATCTTGTCCCAAAGCAGGCCAGGGATGGAACTCAGATAGTTTCCGATGGCGGTCGCAGCAAACCATCCTCCCATCATCATACCTTTATATTTAGGAGGGGCAACCTTTGAGACGAATGATATGCCCATAGGGGAGAGCAGAAGTTCCGCAAATGTCAGCACCAGATAGGTTGACATCAGGGTTGTCGCTCCGACTCTCGGTCCGCCGATGATCTGAGGCATAACCAGTCCGAGGGATGCGAGGGTCATAATGAGGAAGCCGCAGGCAGCCACGAACATTCCCAGACCGATCTTGCGCGGAGCCGAAGGCTCTTTGCCCTTGTTTGCCAACCAACTGAAGATGGCCATCGAGAACGGTGTGAGTGCGACCACGAAGAACGGGTTGAACTGCTGGAACTGCTGAGGCATAATGCTGATTTCAGGTGACATGCTCCTGTAGATGAAATATGCGCCTGCCCAGAGGCCTGCCGTCACGACTGCGGAAATTGCTTTTCCTTTCTTGCTTTCTGACTGGAAGATGCTGAAGAGGGTGTAAACTGACACGGCGATGAGCGCGAGGGCCCAGATGTTGAATCCGATTCTCTGCCATCCGCTGACGGTGTCTGCGGTGTAGTCACGGGCGAATACCGTGAGGGTTGAGCCGTTCTGGTGGAAAGCCATCCAGAAGAAGATCACCACTGCGAACACGAGCACAAGCGCAACGATGCGTTTCTTTGTCTGCTCTTTTGTGAGTTCCTGGACAGGGACTGCGTTAGGTGTCTTGGCGGCCTGTTTGGAGTTGACATCCGCGTGCTTAAACCAAGGACGGAAGCAGAAATAAATCAGCATTGAGACAATGAGGGAGACGCAAGCCACAGCGAAACCGAGATTGTATGCTGATGAAAGGGTGTCAAGATAGTTCGTGCAGAAGTCGGTGACGCTGCCTGTGATTGTCATTCCGCTCTTTGCTGCAATCTCGCTGACTGCATCCGCTGCGGCGGCGTCCGCCCCGTCGATGACCTTGTGCGCAAGTGCAGGAATCTCACCATTATAGACCAGGCCGGTCTTGCCGAGATGCCAGTTGGTTATTGCCGTTGCTGCGGATGGGGCGAACATCGCTCCGATGTTGATGGCCATATAGAAAAGGCTGAATGCGGAATCGCGCTTTGCCGAATATTTCGGGTCGTCATAGAGGTTCCCGACAAGAACCTGGAGATTGCCTTTGAAAAGTCCTGTTCCGACTGCAATCAGAAGGAGCGCACCGAGCATCAGCACCATTCCTGCGGCATTCGGAGCGGTCGGGATGGAGAGGCAGATGTAGCCTATGAACATCACGGCCACACCTATGGTCACGCATTTGCCATATCCGATCTTGTCGGCAAGAATGCCTCCGAAGAAAGGCATAAAATAGACTGCGGCAAGGAAAATGCTGTAAATCTGGCTGGCCGCGGCGGTCGAGAAACCGAATTTGGCCTGGATGAAAAGCAGGAAGATCGCGAGCATCGTGTAGTAGCCGAAGCGCTCTCCTGTGTTTGCGAGTGCGAGTGCAAACAGACCTTTTGGTTGGTTTTTGAACATAAAATATAAATTATAGTTAATAATCCGTCTGTCGGTATTAAGCGGACAAAGGTAATAAAAATACTGAATATACTGAGAAATTACACGACTTTTGCTATATGAAATACTTGACTTTTGCTATATTTGCATTTTGTGTTGAAAGGAAAGGAAGGATGTTTGTAGTTAAATATGTCATATAATATATATGTGTTATATAAAACAATATATGTATATATGTTATATATCTAAAAATATATAAAAATGAAAAGATATCTTACCATCGCAGTCGCGTGCCTCCTTGCAGGAGCCGCGAATGCACAGGAAAACAATGCCGCCGTTCTGGAAGGGGCTGTCTCCTACAGCCTGCCTTCGACCGTGCTGTCTTTTGATGTCGAGGCGGAAAAGACTGAATTTTATGCAGGTCCGTACGCAAAATATGCCCAGAAATACCTCGGAATAGAGGTGGGCCAGAAAAACGAGGTCACCTACAAACTGACTTCTGTCAGGATGACCCCTTATCTTGAACCGGACAATTCAAGCCGTTATGCCCTTGAGAGCGGGGTGGCATTGGCGGATGCGGCCTTCCTCCAGATGACTTCCTGCGGTCTTGTCTGCTGCTCGCCCTGGAATTCGGGACCTCAGCCTGAATGGCGTTTCCCGTCGCTTTGCGGAGGGGATTTCTCAAGGGACGGTATGACTTCCAATGTCTCGTCAGTCTCGGAGGTGCTTTACGGGCAGGCTAAGGACGGCTCTGCCTATGACCGTGTCGCCGTCCAGCAGGAGGTGACTGTCGCAAAGACAGTCGACAAGAAGGCCTCGGAGACCGCCTCAATGATTTTCTCCCTCAGGAAGAAGAGGATACAGATAATCACGGGGGACACCGACGCCAGTTACACGGGAGAGGCTATGGGGGCTGCGCTCGCCGAAATCACAAGGCTTGAGAACGAATATATGACATTGTTCACAGGGTACAGCAGGACATCTGTCCAGAAGAAGCGTTTCGACATTATCCCGCAGAAGGACAAGAATATGTACATCGCCTTCAGGCTCTCCGACACGGAGGGGCTTGTCTCGGCCGACAACATCTCGGGGAAACCGCTTGTCCTTGAACTGACTCCGGAGCCCGTCGTCCTTCCTCAGACCGATGAGGGAAAGAAGGGCAGGAAGACTCCTAAAAATATGGTATATGCGACCTGCAGGATTCCGTCAGTATGCTCCGTAAGGCTTCTTGACGGTGCGGATGTCATATTCTCCGCACGCCAGCCTGTCAGCCAGTTGGGAGTGGAATATGTCTTCCCTCTCGCAGCAAAACCTTCCGAAAAATAATTCAAAAACTGTAATATTATGACAATCAAAGAACTGAAACCGGAATTAGTCTGGAAGAATTTTTATGAACTTACAAGGATTCCGCGCCCGTCAAAGAGGGAGGAGAAAGTCATCAAGTATCTTTATGAGTACGGACAGAAACTCGGACTTGAGACGATAAAGGATGAGATCGGGAACATCATCATCCGCAAGCCTGCCACTCCGGGGATGGAGAACCGCAAGGGTGTGATCCTCCAGGGGCATATGGATATGGTACCGCAGAAGAATGCCAATTCGAACCACGATTTCGACAATGACCCGATTGAGACCTGGATTGACGGCGACTGGGTCCGCGCAAAGGAGACCACCCTCGGCGCCGACAACGGAATCGGTGTGGCAATGGGACTTGCGGTCCTCGAGTCGAAGGACATCAAGCACGGTCCGGTGGAAGTTCTGGTGACTGTTGACGAGGAGACTGGGCTTACGGGAGCCGCTGCCCTCAAAGGTGGACTCCTTGACGGGGACATCCTTCTGAACCTCGATTCCGAGGATGAGGGCGAGTTCTGCATCGGTTGCGCCGGCGGTCTTGATATGGCCGCTTCCGCTGAATATGTTCCTGCTGACGAGCCTGAGGGATATGAGTGCTGGTCACTTGCCGTCAGGGGCCTCTGCGGAGGACATTCAGGCACGGACATCATCCTTTACAGGGGAAATGCCAATGTGCTTGGGGCGAGAATCGTGTATGCCCTTATGACCGAGGCGGGTGCCAAACTCCTTGATTTCGAGGGAGGCAACCTCCGCAATGCCATTCCGCGCGAGTCTTTCGCGACATTGTATGTCCCAGCGGACGGCACCGCAAAGGCGCGTGAGGTGTTCGACAGGGTCGCAGGAGAGATCAAGGCCGAGTTTGCCGACACAGATCCGGATGCGAACTTCACTTTCGAGCCTTATCAGGCAGCCGAAGGGGAGTGCTGCTCAGGAGATGAATGCAAGTATGTCCCTGACGCTGACGCATTGAGGTTTATCCGTGCCGTCCTTGCCTGCCCTACGGGAGTGGAGAGGATGAGTCCTACCGTTCCTGGGCTTTGCGAGACTTCCAACAACCTCGCTATGGTAAGGATTGAAGGAGGCAGATTTGCCGCTTCCTCCCTTATGAGAAGTTCTATTGACACCGCAAAGGAGGCTCTTGCGAAGAGGATAGAGTCAGTGTTCTCCCTCGCGGGCATCTCCGTCGAGTTCACGGGCGGATATTCGGGATGGGCCCCTAAGAGCGGGTCTGAGATTGTGGGAGTGGTGACATCCGTCTATAAGGAGATGTACGGAAAGGATCCGAAAGTGCTTGCAATCCACGCAGGTCTTGAGTGCGGAATCCTCGCAGGGACTTATCCTCACTGGGATATGGTCTCATTCGGACCTACTCTCGTCGCTCCTCACTCTCCGGATGAGAGGGTAAGCATCTCTTCTGTCGCTTCCACTTGGGAATTCCTGAAGAAAGTGCTTGAGAATATTCCTGAAAAAATTTGAATTTAGCGGAAATATTTCTATCTTTGCAGCCCATTTGCGGAACTGACTCCGTAATGGGCTGATTTATTAACATTTAATTACAAACAAAATGATCAAACAGTACGAGACCGTTTTCATTGCAACTCCCGTTTTGTCTGATGTTCAGATGAAGGAAGCGGTTGCCAAGTACACAGGTTTCATCAAAGAGAATGGCGGTGAGATCGTGTACGAAGAGGACTGGGGTCTGAGGCAACTTGCCTACCCGATCCAGAAGAAGACCACAGGGTTTTATTATTTAATTGAGTTCAAGGCTGACTCTCAGTTCATTGACCTTCTTGAGACACAGTATCGCCGTGATGAGAAAATCATCCGTTTCCTTACTTTCGCGATGGACAAGCACGCAGTCGCTTATGCGGAGAAGAGAAGGGCTAACAAGCAGGCTAAATAATTTTGGAGGAAAGAATTATGGCACAGAACAACGAAATACGCTATCTTAACCCACCTGCAGTTGAGGTCAGGAAGAAGAAATACTGCCGTTTCAAAAAGGCAGGAATCAAATATGTGGATTACAAGGACGCTGAGTTCCTGAAGAAATTCCTGAACGAGCAGGGTAAGATTCTCCCTCGCCGTCTCACCGGAACTTCCCTCAAATTCCAGAGGAAGGTCGCTCAGGCAGTCAAGAGGGCAAGGCACCTTGCACTTCTCCCATATGTTACGGATCTTTTGAAATAAGGAGGACAGTTGTATGGAGATTATATTGAAGAAAGATGTGGCAAAACTCGGCCACGCTGACGACATCGTTACAGTAGCGACAGGATATGCTGTCAACTACCTTATCCCTCAGGGATATGCAATCCTCGCAACTCCTTCCGCAAAGAAGGTTCACGCTGAGAACCTCCGCCAGAGGGCTCACAAGGAGGCCAAATTCCGTGCTGACGCAGAGGCTC
>JBJEJS010000387.1:0-7728 GCA_051878235.1 Candidatus Cryptobacteroides sp. | reverse complement strand
CGAAACCCCCGCGCATCGGCAAGAAATTCACCGCAGGCTCAGCACCGCCGCCGACCCTCGCAAGATTCTGCCTTATTTCTGCCAGATGCTGATGGGAGAACAATTTGTAAATCGACAGATTGTCCGTGCGCCAACTGAAATGGGTGGTCTCCCCGGGTTTTTTCCCCGCGCCTGTCGAGCCGGTCACCGCTGTGGTATGCACCTGGTCCACAAGCAGTCCCGAGGCGGAGATCGGAAGCAGGGCCAACTGGATTGCCGTCGCGAAACACCCCGGGTTGGCGATGTCGTGTGACTTGGCAATCTCATCTCCCGCACTCTCACAGAGACCGTAGGTGAAATGCCTTCCTGCATAGTCCCCGTCAAGCCTGAAATCATTCCCGAGGTCAATTATCCTGCACTCAGGACTGATGTCGTGCGTGTCGATGAACTGCCTTGAGATTCCGTGTCCCAGGCAGAGGAAAAGCACATCCGGATTGTTTAACTCGGTCCCGAAACACAGGTCCGTCTCCCCGAATAAATCCCTGTGGACAGATGTCACGGGAACTCCATCTGATGAAGTCGTCAGGACCGAAACCACCTCACAATGAGGATGATTCAGCAGAATCCTGAGCAGTTCCCCTCCCGTGTAGCCGGTCCCTCCGGCAATGGCGACTCTTAATTTCTCCATCATTCCGCGCTTTTTCCAGTGACCTGTGAAGCCTCCTCCTGATTGAGGCTGTAGTATATCTTCAACGGATTGGCTATCACCTTGGTAAACCCGACGACATCCCTGCCCGTGTAGGACCTGTTCATCTCCCCGTAAGAACCGAACTTGGAACTCATCAGGTCGCTCTTTCCGCTGCATCCGAGCACCGAGAAGCTGTAGGGCCTCATCTGGACCTCGACCTCGCCTGTGACATTCCTCTCCATACTCTCCATCATAGCCTCCATATCCCTCATCACCGGGTCAAGGTACATCGCCTCGTGCATCTGCTGCCCGTACCACATCGAAATCTGGTCCTTCCAGTAGAGTTGCCCTTTGGTAAGAGTGTGTTTCTCAAGCAGATGGTGGGCCTTGATGAGAATCAGCGGAGCGGCCGCCTCAAAAGCGACCCTTCCCTTGATTCCGATGATTGTGTCACCCACGTGGATGTCCCGACCGATTCCGAAAGGCGCGGCAACTGAATGAAGTTCCTTGATGAGTTCCACAGGATTCATCCTCTTCCCGTCAAGACTGACAGGCTCGCCCTTCTCGAAACCGATTCTGATGTGCTCCGGGACAGTCTTTGTCACTTGGACTGGATAGGCCTCCTCAGGTAGCCACCCGTCGGACGAGAGGGTCTCCACCCCGCCTACGCTTGTGCCCCAAAGTCCCTGATTGATTGAATATTTCGCCTTCTCCCAGGAAAACTCGAAACCGTGCTTCGCCAGATAGTCAATTTCCTCCTGCCTTGAAATGGAGAGTTCCCTCACAGGCGCGATGATCTCGACCTGAGGTGCGAGAATCTCAAAAACAATGTCGAACCTGACCTGGTCATTCCCCGCTCCCGTGCTTCCGTGCGCCACGGCGTCCGCCCCGAGTTTCTGCACAAGTTTCAGCACCTCAAGAGCCTGGAAGATACGCTCCGAACTGACGGACAGCGGATATGTGTTGTTTTTCAGCACATTCCCGAAAATCAGGTATTTGAGACCTTTTCTGTAGTAAGTCTCAGAAGCATCGACAGTTGTGTGGCTTGCCGCACCGAGCCTGAGGGCACGCTCCTCAATGGCTTTCTCCTCCTCTTTGGAAAACCCGCCGGAATTGACCATAATCGTGTGGACCTCAAGTCCTTTCTCGTTCTTCAGATATGGCACGCAGAACGAAGTGTCCAATCCGCCGCTGAACGCGAGCACTACTTTTCTTTTCATATTTTTATATTGTTTTTATTATTTACGGAATATGTAATCTTGTCTATTTACGGAATATGTGACCCTGTGCGCCTACCTCCCTTCGGGAGCGGGCGCCACCCTGTCGTCCGCCTGATGCTCCTGCGGATCATACAACAGCCCGGTGCAGAGGCACATCTTGAAATCATTGTTCTGGAGAATCTGGAAGTTCCTGCATCCCTGGCATCCTTTCCAAAATTCGGGGTCGTCAGTCAGAAAGGCAAACGGGACAGGCCTGAATCCCAATTCGTAATTCATCTTCATCACGGCGGCCCCTGTGGTTATGCTGAATATCTTCGCATCCGGAAACCTTTCCCGTGACAGCCTGAAGATTCTTTCCTTGATTCTTTTGGCGACTCCCATCCCCCGGAAGGCGTGCGCCACGATCAGTCCCGAATTGGCGACATATTCCTTTCCTCCCCAGGTCTCTATGTAGGAAAAACCAGCGAACCTGCCGTCCTCGGCCACCGCTATGACCGCCTTTCCGGCATTCATCTTCTCAATGACATATTCGGGAGTCCTCCGGGCAATGCCCGTTCCTCTTTCCCTTGCCGATATGAAAACCTCATCGCAGATTTCATCGGCATATACGGCGTGACTCTCGTCAGCCACCATCACATTGATTTTCATTATGTTTGGTAAAGTTTTATCCAGGTATATATACACAATGCCCCAAATGGCAAGACAAACCTTGATTGTCAATTGCAATCGGAAAAATCCTCTTACATTTTATAGAGGTGATATGGGAGGGGATCCGAATCGTTACCCTCCTAAAGTCGGACGAGTGAATCTATGCGCACAAAACCCTGCCTCAAAAGACCAGAGAGGCAGAAACAATCAGATAATATTTCAATTCTTTGTGGCATAACAGGGACAAAGTTAAACATAAATCGTAATAAACAAAAGAAAATAAGTTATATTTGTCGGATTCATTCATATAACCTAAAAATAAAAAACAAGAATATGGCTTTCGATCCCCGTGAAGACAGAATAGATGTCGGTAAGGCGCGTGCCGTCTCATTCGATATGGGCGATTTCGTGGAACAGGTGTTCAATGACGAGTATGCGCTGGTCGTGGGAAGTGAGGTGATGCTTGACCCCGAGAAGGTCCCGGATGGGGACGGTGACATGAATAAATACATCCTTTGTGTCATCAACAAACTCCAACATTCCGACTGTTCCGGATTCAATGACCTGATGGACAAGGCGGGACATAATGTCGATCCTGTCAGGAATCTTCTGACGGCCCCCGATTTCATCTCCTCGATGTCCGTTGATGACCTGGCTCCGGAACTTGTCTCCCTCCTGCGCCTGAAACTGTTCAAGACTGTCATCACGACGACCTCGGATTCCTATATGGAAATGCTTCTGCGTTCTGTCTGGGGAGACAGACTCAGGGTGGTCAATGTGGCGGATGAAAAATCCCTGAACGAGTTCCGTTCGGCGTTTAGGGAATACCGGGGAAAGTCCGTTTACAATGAGCCGACGCTGATTTATGCCTTCGGAAAGGCGGTGGGCAGCGAGGCTGTTCCGTTTGCGAGGACTGATGCGGACTACATCTGTTTCGTGGAACGCTGGATGAAGTTCGACAGCCACAGCGATGCCTTGTTGACCCTGGTCAAAGAGAAGAGGCTTCTCGCCTTGGGCTGCAAGTTTGAGGACTGGTATTTCCGTTTCTTCTGGTATGTCCTCCGCCGTGACCTTGGCAGGATGGGACGTGGTCAGGTGGCAATCTCCCTCGACCCGTCAGACCGTTCTGACGCAAATCTTGATGAATTTCTCAGGAGATACAGGGTTTACAACCACAGCGGTGAGGGCCCTTCCCGCATTGATGCCAGAGGTTTTATGTCGATGGTCAGTGAAGCCTTGACTTCGACGGAAGAGTCATCCCCGTTCAGGCAGAGAATCCTCCAGAGAAGGCGAGAGAGGGGCATTTTCCTGTCCTATTACCACGGAGACGAAGTGCTTGCCACAAAGATATTCTTTATGCTTTCAAGAAGATATCCGAATGTGTGGTTTGACACCGCAAGGCTGAAAGTGGGGGATTACAATGCCGAAATCAGTTCCGCCATTGCAAATGCGAAGATTTTCATCCCGATTCTTTCGCCTGTGATAGCCTCCCATCTGGAGAATGACGATGCGGACCATTACTACAGGACCGAATGGGCAATGGCTTCCCAAAGGATGGATTCAGAAGTATCCGGAAGTGGCGGAATTGAAATCCTCCCTGTGGCGGTTGACGGCTACAGCCTGTTCGGAAAGTGCCATACTGAAAAATTCGAACATATAATCGGATGCCGCAATCACGGAATTGACCTTATGTCCCCTTCCGGATTCAATGACCTGACTGAAGCGATAGATTTGATATTGGGCAGAATATGAAAAACAATACTAATCCTTGGGCGGGTCTGTCTTCATATCAGGACCCGAAATATACGGACAACCCTTTGCTCTTCTGCGGCAGGGATGACGATATCTATGACCTTACGCAGATGGTCGCGAGGAACATCTTTGTCACTCTTTACGGAAAGAGCGGCATAGGCAAGACTTCCCTGTTGAATGCTGGCGTGTTCCCGAGTCTCCGCGACTCGGGATTCCTTCCTGTCAGCATCCGCCTGAATGTGGAGGCGCACGGCTGCACATTCCAGCAGACCATAACCTCACGGCTTGATTCCCTGTCTGCAGAAGGAGTGATTCTGAAGACATACGATGTCGTGGAAATGCCCTCTGACGAATCGTCCGACGATTATCTTTGGTCCTATTTTGCAAGGACCAAGTTTTTCGGGAGCGACGGCAGGATTCTTTTTCCTGTCATTGCCTTTGACCAGTTTGAGGAAATCTTCGGACGCAGGACTGATGAGGCAGAAATCCTTCTGCGCCAGATTGCCTTTATGGCGGATGAACGGCACAGCCTTTCCCCGAGGACGGTTTGTGGAGAATATTATGAATATGATTTCAATTTCCGCTTTGTAGCCTCAATCCGTGAGGATGACCTGTACAAGTTGGAGGACAGTATAGACCGTTGCTGGCTGACTGAATTGAAAAGCAGCCGTTACCGTCTCCGTAACCTGTCGGAGAAAGGCGCAAGCCAGGTTGTCCTTCGCCCTGGTGACGGCCTGTTCCAGAACGATGAGAAAGACGGGGCGGTAAAGGCGATTCTTGCAAAGGCGGGTGAGACGGCAGACAGGGGGATAAGCACCAATCTTTTGTCGCTGATATGCAGCAGGCTGTACGATGAAGCGTCCAAAGCCGGAGAGGGATGCATCACTCTTGCCCGGGTCCAGTCCTTTGTGCGGGGCAACCCTTTCGAGAGATATTTCATCGAGGCGACATCTTCTCTGTCGGACAGGGAAATGGCATATCTTGAGGACAAACTCATCGACGAATCCGGAAGAAGGAACTCGATTTCAAAAGAGATTCTTTTGCGTCACATCAGAAACGGCAATGCATTGATAACCGGAGGGCATCGCATCCTGCAGACTATCTCGACATCCTCAAGCAATACCGATGAAAGGGTGGAACTCATCCACGACTCTTTCTGTGAACCGTTGCTCAGGCAGAGGGAGAGAAGGGGAAGGAGGAAGAAGAACCGTCAGATTGCGGGAATCATTGCTGGCGTTCTGGTGGTAATCATTTCGGCTTCCGCCTTGATTTATGATATGAAACGCCGCGAGGACAGGATGCTTGCCAACCAGTCCCGTTTTGTTGGCGAAAAGGCTTTGTCAATGGCGCAGGAGGATTCTTACAATGCCCGGAGGCTCGTCCTTGAGGTGCTTCCAAAGGATTTGAAGCATCCGGACAGACCTTACACTCCGGAAGCGGAAAGGGCTTTGAGGGAGGCTTGTAAGTATGAGTCGGCGGTGTTGAGAGGTCATACGTCCGGGGTAAATTCTGCGGCTTACAGTCCCGACGGCACAGAGATAGTCTCTGCTTCGTCTGATAAGACAATCCGAATTTGGGATGCCCGTAGCGGTGCGTGCAAGGGGGTGCTGAGCGGTCATAAGAACAGTGTAAATTCTGCGACTTACAGTCCCGACGGCACAGAGATTGTCTCCGCTTCGGCTGATAGTACAATCCGAATTTGGGATGTCCGTAGCGGCGAGTGCAAGCGTGTGCTGAGCGGTCATACGGGCATTGCAAATTCTGCGGCTTACAGTCCCGACGGCACAGAGATAGTCTCTGCTTCTCGGGATAAGACAATCCGAATTTGGGATGCCCGTAGCGGTGAGTGCAAGCGTGTGCTGAGCGGTCATACGTCCGTGGTAACTTCTGCTACTTACAGTCCTGACGGCACAGAGATAATCTCTGCTTCTTGGGATAGTACAATCCGGATTTGGGATTCCCGTAGCGGCGAGTGCAAGCGGGTGTTGAAAGGTCATACGGACAGGGTAAATTCTGCGGCTTGCAGTCCCGACGGGACAGATATAGTCGCTGCTTCTTGGGATGGTACAATCCGAATTTGGGATGCCCGTAGCGGCGCGTGCAAGCGGGTGCTGAGCGGTCATACGTACAGGATAAATTCTGCGACTTACAGTCCCGACGGCACAGAGATAGTCTCTGCTTCGTCTGATAAAACAATCCGAATTTGGGATGCCCGAAGCGGCGAGTGCAAGCTGGTGCTGAGCGGTCATACGTCCGTGGTAAATTCTGCGATTTACAGTCCCGACGGCACAGAGATAGTCTCTGCTTCTTTGGATGGGACAATTTCTTTGGATGGGACAATCAAAGTCTGGAATGTGAAAGAGGGTAGAGAAGTTTTTTCTTTAGATTTTCAAGACTCCTGCAATTCTGCTTCTTTCAGCCCCGATGGCAGGACAATATCCGTTGGATGCAGTGACGGCAACATCTACCTCATAGATTACCCTTCTCTCCAGGAACTGATAGACCAGACAAGAGAGCGTTTCAAAAACAATCCGCTTACCCCGGAAGAAAGAAGACAATATTACCTTGAATGATGACTCTCCCCTCCATAGATATGCTCTTCTGCATACCTCGTGACACTGTGGCGGGACGGCGTACCGGAGGCATTCAAGAAGGGCAAGCGTATTTGCGTTGTGATGGATGCAAGTGAGGTCGCCTGGCTTGATGTTGACTTTGTGGCAAAATATACCGTCCTGCCGTTAGAAGATATTGAAGATTTTGTGTAAGTTTGCACCGAATATCAATCCGGTGGATGAAACAGCGAAAAAACATATCCGTTGACCCTGAGTACCTGAAGAAGCAGAGGGCTTCCCTTGTGAGGAAGCACAGGCAGGTCATATATTTCAATGACAGCGAGATGGAGGCGATACGGCAGTATTGTGAGAAGTTCCGTGTGGGCTCTTCCAGGTCGGTCTTGTACAGGGAGGCGATAATGGAAAAGATTCTCTCGGCACTTGAGGACAACCATCCCACCCTTTTTTAGATAATTTAGTTTCATAAACACTAATTCTATGTTCTTAAATATTTTAGTGGCTACTATGGCGTTGTTTACCATTGCGCAGAATCCTCAGGTTGATGACTATCAGATAGTCAAGGATGAGATTGTTGACGGTGTGAGATGCATCACCGCCATTCCGAGCGCGAAAGTGTGCTCAAGTCAGATAGACATCGAAATCAAAGAAGATGTCATCCAGAAAGTTGTCTATACCAGAGGTTGCCAGGGGAACGGCAGAGGAATAGGAGCGCTTATCAAGGGGATGACCGTCGATGAGGCAATCAGCCGTCTGGACGGCATAAACTGCGGCAATCGGGGGACATCCTGCCCTGACCAGTTGGCAAAGATTCTGAAAGTTGTCAGAAGCACGGCGGCGAAATAGGCCGCAGCCGAAAATACGGCGGAAT
>JBJEJS010000386.1:0-7745 GCA_051878235.1 Candidatus Cryptobacteroides sp. | reverse complement strand
ACCGGTTCGGCAGCTCCGAGCAAGGAGAAGCTCGAAGACATCCACCATACTGGGACGGGACGGTTCTCGTGGCTGAAAATGCGTCCGATGAGCCTGTTCGAGTCCGGAGAGTCCGAGGGTTCTGTCAGCTTTGCCGAATTGTTCTGTGGGAATACAGATTTTGCCATAAAAGCGCCCAACCACGAACTTTGGGACATCGCATTTATGATGTGCCGCGGCGGGTGGCCCGGATCTCTCAGGAAAAAAACGGCATCAGCAGCGCAGTTAGTGGCTATGGAATACTATCAGGCAGTTACGCATACGGACATATCCAAAGTGGATGGGGTCGCGAAGAATCCTGAGCGTGTGAAGCGTCTTATGCGCTCCTATGCCCGTCATCAGGGTTCTCAGGCTTCGCTTGCCACTATTGCCGGAGATATTTCTTCAAACGAGGTGGAGAGACTGTCGGAGAATACGATATCGGACTATCTTGTTGCTCTGAAGAAAATATTCGTTGTGGAAGATGCCATTGCGTGGAATCCTAACCTGCGTTCCAAGACGGCTATCCGCAGCAGTGATACCCGTTATTTTGTTGATCCTTCTATTGCCGTAGCAGCATTAGAATTGGGCCCGGATGACCTGATTGGAGAGTTGAACACTATGGGGTTGCTCTTCGAGACAATGGCCGTTCGTGACTTGCGCTGTTATGCTGATTCCCTTTCCGGGACTTTGTACCATTATCGCGACAAGAGTGGTCTGGAGTGTGATGCAGTAATGCACTTGCGTGGCGGTCGATACGGACTGATAGAAGTGAAACTGGGAGGCAGCACAGGAATAGAAGAGGGAGCGGCAACCTTAAAGGCTTTGGCTGACCGTATTGACACCGACAAAATGAAAAGTCCTTCGTTCCTTATGGTCCTTACCGCAGTAGGGCAATTCGCATACACACGCAAGGACGGTGTTGTGGTCGTGCCTATCGGCTGTTTGAAACCGTAACGCTATAAGTGCCCGAAAAAATGCGGATAAATCATAAATCTATCAAGCATTTCTGTCTTTCATATTCGTTAACTGATTAAGCAGGAGTCTTTCCGCGGACTTCATTGCCTCGCTGAACTGGTCAAAGCTATTGGGATGCTTTGGTATGTTCACGCCGATGATCATAATCTGGCCACCGTCTCCCATCAAGTCACCGACCTTCAGGACCTGGAGTTCCCTTGTGCTGAAGGCGATTGTATCATCACTGAAGAATTGTCCTGTATCCGGGTCCGTCAGAACAATCTCTGTAGGGACGATGAAGATACCGATATCTGACGAGGTGATGTGCAGGTATGATATCATCTGGTTGAGGTCGTCTCGCTGGATGTTGTCCGTTACCTTTGTGGAGTTTTCACCTTGAGTCAGAAGGCGTTTGTATTTGGCATCTGCGATGATTTTATCCTTCATATAGTCCGGATAACGTTTGTATTTTTGGGGCCTGTTTTTGAACGGATGGATTGCGCCTTCGCCTGTTTTGTTCTTCGGATGAGTGAATCCAGCCTTTGACATAGTAAGGTTCAAGTATTCTTCCCAAAGCCAAGCACCATCGAATAGAACGCCATAAACTCTCTGACTCGACTGACCATATCCCATCTTCTCACGCCTAAGAATCTGGATGCAGAGTTTCTGTAGCGGACGGTACTCCGAATAGTACGGATGAATCTTCGGCTTCATATTGGCCAAAAGAATCTTGTTCCTGTCTGCCTTGCAATATGTTGGTGTGGCCTCAACAATCTGCTTGATGCAGCCCTGCATTTCCTGACTTGAGAAAAGAATCTGTTTTGCAAAGTCCTTGCTTCGGAGATATTCTATTGTATGACGAATCAGCTGAGTTACAGAGTTGTCATATTTGTATTCCCGTGTGGTGTATGAAATCTTACCGTTCTTGAATGGGTAATTATTCTTGATATGGGCACTGAAATCAATTGCTCCACGGGCACGGGAGTCATTGTAATGGCAGCGGATGTATTCTCGATAGATTCCCTGGCACAATGCCTTCTGCAGGAAGTATGGGAACAACATTGCAGCAACATCCAGTATTCCCTCGGTGGTCAGCGAAGATTGCAGTTTGAAGATGTTGATTGCAAACACCTTCTGGAGCATATACTGCATAAACCAGTCGTGGCCCTTGTCTCCAGAGGAGAACCTGGATCTGATGGTGAGTTCCGTGTCCCCATATCCGATGAAGCCCATTATGTTGCCGGTTGACATCTTGTTCCCATATATCGACAGAATGGTCTCATCCTCAATCTTGTCATCGTACCGGCTTTCTTTGTTCGGGAAAACCCAGACATCATTGCAGTCCTTGTCCGTCAGCTTGTCCAACGGGCAGTCTGCAATGTGACGCAAGTCATCAATAGCCTGCTGGTCATTGATGACAAAATCGCGACAGTTGTCTGTTGCTATCAGTTTCATTCTGCAGAACCTTCTTCAGTCGATACTGACTCTTCTTTCTTTGAAGTATTCTCCGGAAGCTTTGCATCGATGTAGTCTTTCTTGATTTCTTCAATCGCATTTTGTGCATCCGGTTCGCCACGGAAATACTCAAAGATGATACCCTCAAGATGATAGTTCCAGAGAGCTATGAAATCGTCTCCCTCCAACTTTCTGAAATATGCACCACCAATGCAATGAGCCTTTGTCAGATTGTGAGCCAGCAGAGACTTATTCAGAGCATCCATCTTGACTCTTGCCAATCCAGTAATGCCCATATTCTCTGCACTCTCTTCAGCAGTTACTTCTTTCCAACCGAATCTGCGGCGGATAGCAAAATCCATTGCCTCGACACCACGGTCCACATCGTTCATTGTACCAATGATGTACACATTCTCCGGAACATAAAAGCCAGCCTTGAAGATGTCATCATTCTCGACCATATTGTTGTATTGTGTCTGAACGGTTCCCTTTGGCCCTCTGTAGTCCGGCTCGATGGAATAGAACAGTTCACCGAAGATTTTTGAAAGCTCACCACGGTTGATTTCATCGATGATGAATATGTATGGTTTCATTGGTAGATTTCCGTCATCGCCCTCCAGAGCATTATTTGTCGGTTTTAAGAATAGTGGGCAGTTGTCTATAATATATTGACCAATCGCTGGCTCGTAAGTTTTATGCGATGCTTTATCGTAATTACCTGTTTTAATGTATTCTATTACGCTCTTATAATTGATACGGACTGCTGAGCCTTTACTCGTTTTGACCTGCAGTTTCTTGTCCCTTACAATTAAATTGAACTTTGTGCTTGATTTAATTGATTGAATTTCTACGCCATCTCGTTGTTCAAGCCAAGACATCAATTTATCTTTATCGATATCTTGATTGCTGTTATTTGACTTTTGATTCTGCTTATTGCCACACGCATCATATATCGCTCTTTTACAGAACTCTTTAAAAATACCGTCTTGTCTTTTGAACTCACCACCAGCCACTGGGCGCAAACCTTCCACAAAATCAGTGTAATCGTATGATGGATGAAACTGTACAAATGCAACCTGATTCTTTTGTTCGTCAGAAAGACTAGACCAATTCTGTTTACCGTTGCTGATAATATCAGCGGCTATGTCTTTTGCAATATATGTTTTACCTGTTCCAGGAGCACCTGTCAGAATCAAATTATGCTTTACCAACAACAAACGAGAATAATAATTATCCATAAAGTTATTGTTTTCGGATAACAATCTGGTTTTTCTTTGTCTAGATAATTGAGCAGTGTATTTACTTTTCAAAACTTCCAACTTTTCAATATCTGTCCATTCAACCAATTCTCCTGGTTTATGCCTTTGTCCAGGAATCCACACAACATAACGGGCACGTTCTATTTGAACCCAATAGAATTCAGCAGTATGTGCGACAATAGTTTCAATAATAGGTCTATTTGACCCACTATTATTCATCAACTGGCTTATATTGAATGGAGAATATGGCTCAATACCATTAGTTAACTTTTCCAAGTAAGAACCTGCTATACTATGATTCTCTCCCATTGGGGTCAACGAATTTACCCTTGGTTCTGACTCCTCTATGTCCAAAAATGTGCAATAATCTTCTCCACGCACATATTTACATCTCAGATTTGGCTTTAGCTCTTTTATAAGAGCCACTAAATGTTGTAATTCCATATCTTTATGAGTTTTCCTGAATAAAATCGTAAATGTTTAACGCAATACCTTTTGCCGCCAAATATGGCACACCGTTTCCTATTGTTTTGAAAGCATCAGTCAATGTAATATCGTGCGGTATTTCATATTCGGCAGGCAATGATTGAATCGCCAATGCTTCCGATACAGAAATCCTTCTTGGAAGAAAAGGATGTATGTGTACTTCGTTGTTTCCGTAAGCAGCCGTTGGAGAATATCTCCACCTATGCAACCTTTTATAGCATTTTTTTTCATTGTCTCCTTCATCTTTCGTTTGGAAGCGATACAGACCTGCTCTCGCATTGAAAAACATATCAGCATTCGGATGATGTTGAACATCATTTTTATCCCACCAATACTTAATGGTCAATTCTTTAATGATTCCGTCGGGCATCTGAAGAACACTATTCTCTGCATATTTAGATGTTGTAGGCCATTTCAGATTAAATACTTCCCTATTATATAATTTGTGTTTATCCCAGTCAAAACCTAACAAGTTTCCATCAGAATATTTGAAATGAATTTCTTTTGATAGTTTTTTTCTGAATCCAACCAAAATAATTCTATCTCTATCTTGAGGTGCCCCAAATTCTATAGAATTAATTAACTGCTCGGACATTACATATCCTGATTTCTTTAGTTGTTGTTTCAAAGATTCGAAGAACGCTCTATGTTTGGCGGTCCTGTATAGACCTTTAACATTTTCAAACACAAAAAAATCCGGCTTGACATCACAAATTAAATCAACATATGTCTGGGACAGTTTTCCGTTATCACCTTCTTTGCCTTTATTTTTTCCTGCAATAGAAAAGTCCGGACAGGGAGGTCCACCAATAAAACCAATTAATTCATATCCAAGGTTTGTTTTAGATGATGACACCCACTGATTTAATTGTGCGTTGTTATCCTTATCTTGTAGCCACTCAGCGATATCTCCGATATGGTGTCCATACTGAGGTTCAGCTATTCCCATTTTATCACGGGAATAACGATAGATTCTATTGAACGACTCCTTGAACTCGTTTACAAATAATGTTCTGAAATATCCGGTGGTTTCAAAACCTAAGTCTAAGAATCCTGCTCCAGCAAAAAAAGAGAACAATCCAATCATTTACTTTTCCTCTTTGTATTCCTTGCAATTGTAACTACTTCATTAAACACCTCTTCCTCCCCATCCATCAGAGTTGCCATCTGGTCAGCCAACCACAATTTCAGCAACTCTTCTGAATCAGCCTTCAACACTTTAGCAATGATTGAAATCTGTTCTTTCCTCACCGATCTTTCACCTCTCTCGATGCGACAATACATAGGAACACCGATGCCCAAAGCATTGGCCATCGTTCTCTGTGTAATCTTTTCAGCCTCTCTAAGAGACCTAATTTTGTCTGAAAATAACATTGAACCTTGCTTTACTCCGTAATAGTTGACAAATTTAGGCAAATTTTTGACTCTTTTGACATCGCTGGCCAAAATGATTTCAACATCTTAACTATCTTGACATTACCTTTTGTGTATAAAATATCTTGAACAAATTGATTATCAATATACCCAGCAAAATAAGCCACACTCCCAGAAAACTCTCTGCGGGAATAGTGGTGTTTTACTTGTTTATTTTATTGGGGAAAGAGATTCCCGGTCAATCCGGAAATGACGGATATGGACAAGAATGACGGTTATGACCAGAAATGACGGATTTGACCAGAAATGATGGATCTGACCAGAAATGATGGTGGTATCAAATGAAACATCGAGTCAAGAAATACCAGGTCCGGTGACCTGCCGACAGGGAAATCAGAGTTGGCGGATGATGGTCTCGAACTCGTCTTTCGGGCAGATTGAGGAGTTGCGCAGGCGGGTGCGATAGGTATAGACGGTGGCGGGAGAGCATTTCAGGAAGGTGGCAATCTTGCCGCTCTGGGTGATGCCGATACGGATTACCGCCAGGATGCGCAGTTCGGTCGGGAGCACCTTGTCCTGTGTCTCGGGGAATTTGGCGTCGTCTTTCATCAGGGCGTTGACCTTGGTGATGAAATCAGGATAAAGGGCGAGGAAGGTCTCGTCGAAGATACGGTAGTAATTGTCATATTCCGAATATATCTGCGACGGGGAGCGGAGCATCTTGACGACGGCATCCGTGCCTGAGGATTTGGCGACTTTCAGGACATCGTGACGGAATGTGTCATATTTCTCAAGATAGTTGACCGACAGTTCCATATACCTGAAGACATAATTGTCCTTGATGCGGTTCGCGTCGAAAAGTTCGGCATTCGCCGCCTTGAGTTTCTCGTTCACCGAAAGTATGGTCTTCTGCGATTCCCTGAGGCGGTGGTGCTGCCGTACGGAATAGGCGAGCAGGAAGATGATGACCAGGCAAAGCAGGGAGATGAAGCAGAGCACGACCACAAGCCAGGTTATGCTCACTCTTGAGATGTGGCGCGAAGCCTCTGAAATCACCACCTGGGCGCGTCCGGAGTTCGGAATCCTCAGGCTGAAGTTTCCCCCGAGCACATCCGTAAGATTCAGGCTGATGTACCTTTCTGCACGCTTCACCTGGCTGTCCTCGAGCAGAAGGGCCAGTTCGTACAAGGCGAGATAATCCCTGTTGGCTGCCTTGAAGTCGGCATCGGCGGCTTTTATGAGCCAGAGGACGTGGTTTATCTGCTCCCCTTTCAGGCTGTATATGGTCGCGATGTTGTAGGCGAGGGACGCTTTCGTGTGCACATTGTCCTCAAGGACATCGTAAAGGTCGGTGTAAATCGTGAGGGCCTCGTCATAACGGTCCTCAAGCCTGAGTTTCTGCGCCTTGATCCTCAAACCTGTGAAGGAGACGGAATCGCGCTCAAGGGACAGGGCGAGATAGTGCTCAAGAAGCGCCCTGTTTTCCGCCTTCTCGCTTTCGGTGATGGAGGTCTTCCAGAGATAGTTGTACAGGGCCCTTGCCCCCGACAGGTAGATTGAGTCCGCCCTCCGGTCGAAGCCTGAGGTGTCAACCTCACGGAAAAGATTCAGGGATTGGGTGTTGTCTCCGCTGTGGAAATAGATGCGGATGGCTGCCATCCTTGTCGCAAGTTCCTGATGGGAATCCGAGGCATAGTCCTCCATCAGGGAGAGATAGCGGACACAACTGTCCGCGTGGTAATGGTTATAGACATAGAACAGTTCCTGCGCACATTCCCACTTGAGGGAGTCAACGGGGGCAGCCTCGAAATTCCGCCTCATCGACAAGGCATTCTCCTCAAACTGCCTGCGGTATATGTCCTTCTGTTCTATGACCTTGTCAAGACGGTCCAGGGCCCTCTCGACCTCCGTCCGACTCCCGCACGAGACGGACAGCAAAACAACTGCAATTAGTATAATCTTACGCATTACGCACGCTTTTGTGCAAATATCGTCATTTTAGGAATTTGAAAAAACACGGATGACAAAATTTTCCACCGGGTCATTCTGACATCGGAGTGACCTCAAACGGCTTTTCCAGGGCATATCTGGCAGCCTGGACCGCTATAGGGGCGTTGGAATCGGTGACCGGGGTCGAGTAACTTCCGTCGGTGGTGCTGCTGTTCACGAACAGCTTCGCTCTGAGCGTCGGAGGAG
>JBJEJS010000385.1:0-7751 GCA_051878235.1 Candidatus Cryptobacteroides sp. | reverse complement strand
AAAGGTTCAGGACGGAGCAGGAGGGGGTATATCCTTTCTGCTCCAGGCGCGTGAAGTCCATGAGTGCCCCAATCAGTTGGGTCATATACCCTGTGTTCCTGTCGATGATTCCGAGTTCCTCCTTCGTCTCCTTGTCAAGCCCCTCCTTTGAAAGGATGCTGTCGAGAGGGGTCCTGATCAGGGTGAGAGGGGTCTTTATCTCGTGGGCGATAGTCATAAAGAAGTTGACCTTCTCATTGTTCAGGTCGATTTTCATCTTGATTTCCTGCTCACGCCTTTTCCTCTCAAGCCGTTTGCGGTACACCGCCAGACCACCGAGAAGGACCAGGAAAAATATTGCCGTAAGAATCGCCCTCGCGGCAGCCGTCTGCCTGAAATACGGGCGTACGGTAATCTCCAGAGGAGGGCAGAATGTGTTCCATATACCCTTTCCGTTGACTCCCTTGACAAGAAGGTTGTATTCTCCTGGAGGGACCTTCACGAAGTTCACGAGCCTGTCTGACCCTGCGTTGTGCCACGAGTCGTCATATCCCTCAAGCATATAGAATATGTCACCCGACCCCGAGGCGTTGCTGTCTATGAGGGAGAAGGTGAATCCGAAGGAGTTCTGGTCCGGGGCGAGGACGATGCGTCCCGTCTCGGCTATGCTGCGCTCAAGGATTCCTGTGGCGTCTCCCGGAAGCACGATATTGTTCGAAAGCCTGAATTCGGAGATTTCAAGTCCGGGGACAGTGGTGTCCTTCACATAATTCTCGGGGTTGTACATTATGAAACCGTCCCTCGATCCCATCAGCAGATTCCCCGAGGCTGTGGAGAATGCGGCGCGGGCGGTGAATCCCGGATTCAGAAGACCGTCCGACATCGTGAAATGAATGTTCTCCCCGACATTGCTGATGATTGTCATACCCTTGTCGGATGTCACCCACATATTGCCTGCGGAGTCTTCCGCCATCGCGTATGCGACATCGCTGGTGAGCGCGTTCTCCTTGTTGTAAACGGCAATCCCGTCCCCGTCAATCCTCAGCACCCCTTCCCCGTAGGTCCTGACCCAGACGCTTCCCCTGCTGTCGAGGAACAGGGTCAGGTTCTTGTTGGTCGGAAGGTCGGAGTTCTCGGAAGTCAACTGCCTGAGCGAGTCCCCGTCCTGGATGAATATCCCGTCGGCGTAGGTCGCATACCACATCCTTCCCCTGTTGTCCTCAAGCATATCGCAGATATAGCATCCCTCCATCATCGGAAGATGCCTGAAACTGTCCGTCTGGGGATCGAAGACCTCAAGCCCGAGGGTCGTCCCGAGCAGGAGCCTGCCGTCCTTGTCCTTGTAAAGGGTGTAGTTGTCAACCTTGTTGCGCAGATATTCCCTTTTCCTGCCCGTGTTCAGGTCGAACCTCTCTATGCCCACCGAAGACATCACCCAGAGGAAGTTGCCGTCGGCAAAGACTCCCGAAAGGGAATGCAGAGCGCTCTTGTGGGGGAATGGCCTGAGAATCCGGTCCTTCTCTGAAAATGTGAAAAGTCCTGCCTGTTCGGTGGATATGTAGATGGTGCCTGAACGGTCCTGGGTGAAGCCGCTTACCCTGCATCCCGAAAGGGATTCCCTCCCGCATTTGTCGAATCTCTGGAATCCCACATCAGGGGTGTGCTGGATGGCAAGGCCGTCGTTGAATGTCCCCAGCATTATGCCGTCCTTCAGGTTTCCCCCGATGTAGATGATGTTGTTCCCGGGGATTCCCCACCTGTTGTTCTCGTCGCACCTGAGGTTTTGGAGTTCTCCTGTGGAGACATTGTGGAAGTACAGTCCGTAATTCGAGGCGATGGCGAGTATGTTCTTGTCTATGAACTGCATGACCTTGAGGCGGACAGCCCCCTCGATGGGTATGTCAAGTTTCTCGAACTCCATCGTGAAAGGATTTATCCTGCAAATGTCCTTTGCGGAATACGAGACATAATACTTCCCCGAGGATGACGGCAATATGTGCTTTATGCTCTTGCCCTGGAACGGCGTCTTCCCGTCCCTTGTCCTGAACGGCTTCAATGTGGTCATTGTGCTGTCCGCCACATATAGGTCGTTGTTGTAGAGCCCGATGATCCTCACATCCGACGACGAGTCGATGAACATCGCGCTGACATTGGCGGGCAGGGTCTGCCTCCCCTCAGAGAAGAACTTGTGCTCGAAGGTCCAGTCCTCCGGGTCCACAGCATATATCCCCTGTTCGTTCACGCCGATCAGGATTGTGCCGTCCGAATCCTCAAGAATTTCGGTCACACCGTTTCGGATGTCCGTTCCCGCAATGCTGTTGAGGTTGGTGAACCTCTGGAGATGCGGGTCATAGACGCTCACGCCCTCACCGCTGCATATCCAGAGGTTTCCGCATCTGTCCACCAGGAGGTTGGCTATGTAGTTCGTGCCCACATCCAGGTCCTCTTTCAGGAAGGTCCTCATCTGGTAGCCGTCAAATCTGCACAGACCGTAGGCGGTGGCAATCCACAGGTATCCCTTGCGGTCACGGCAGATTTTGTGGACGACATTGTGCGGCAGCCCGTTCTCAACGGACAGCCTGTTGAATTGCAGGCTGCCGGCATCGAAAGCCGGAAGGCTTGTCAGATTGATTATCGACAGTAATAAGATAATAAGTCTCCGGCGCATAAGTGTTATGGTTAATAACTCAAGTGGAATGTCATTCCGACATTGCCCGCCTCCTCATCGAAATTCCAAGGGCAAAGCCTGATGATTGCTCCTGTGTTCTTGGTCGTACAAATAGTCAACTCGTTCTTGCCCGTTCCTTTCAATGACTGGAATCTTCCGTCCGTACATTCGATTCTGAATACAATATCCCCGTTCACAATTGGGTTGGAGAAGACTGCCGTCTGCTCTATATTGTTGATATATTGCTGTTTGTAGGACAGGATTAAAGTGGTTTCAATAGGCTCGTATGGGGCAGGAGGTGTGTAGGTGACCTTGTCAGTCATCTTCCACTCTCCTCCGTCAAGATATTTCACAGTGTACAGAACAGGACCTCCCTGGGAGTTCAGACCCAGTCTCATAGTGACCTTCGCTCCCGCAGCGATTGTCATTCCCGGAATGACAATCTCGTAGTAGTCACCAGTCCAGACCGGTTTGATGAGGTAATGCCCCTGTACTTGTCCTGATTTGTCAAGCGTTGATGCCCAAACATTTCCCCTGAGCATATATGAAGAGTTGTCACCATTGACGGAAACCCAGGTCGCAGTCGCTTGGGTCCCTGCCGGAAGGTCAGCCTTGATAGGATTGGTGAAATTCGCCCCTTTCTGGTCGACACTCGCGCTCTTGACATACGCAGCCGTCATAGTCCATTGTGCAATAAGCACCTCATCTGGGAATGCCTCCTGCTCCACATTGACCTCCACCGGTTCGATGGAATCATCCTCTGTGGCGGTGAATGTCACTTTTGCACTTCTCGGGGCACCGCTGTTGTCCGCCGCTGTGACCTTCACCTCCTGTGCCTCAAGTTGCAGGCTTCCTTCACCTGAAGCCGGGGACACCTCAATCCAGTCCGTCCCGGTGTTTGTGGCCTGCCATTTCACATTTGTCTTTATCTGAATCGTCTTTGTGCCTCCTTCTGCCGGGAAAGACAGCAGGCTTCCTTCCACACCCTCAATGATAAGGCTTGTGCTCAGTTTCTCCTGCACAACGGAGAAATAACTGTCCTGCAATCCCTCCGCGCTGAATTTTATCCGTCCTGACCTCTCCTTTCCGAAATTGTCGTGCGGAGCGATGGTGACAGTCGTCTGGCGGTCCCTCCTTCCGGAAACCGGACTGATGTCCGCCCAGTTCAGGTCTTCCGTCGAAAGTGTCCAATCCACATTCGAATCGACCTTGATTGTGAAAGGATCCCCTCCGAATGCCTCCAATCTGCATCCCGATGCGCTTATCTCCATCTTCGGCGTGAACTCCCCGGCGCTCTGGGTCACGGTCACGGTCTTTTTTACGGAGCCTGCCTGGACGGTCAGTTCTCCGGAACGCTCCTCACGGGCATTCTCGGATGCCGTCATAGTAATCTCGTATCTTCCGGCCTTTCCTTTGAGACGGGAGACGCTCAGCCAGTCCAGATCCTTGATTGTGATGGTCCAACTGACATTGGATTCTATTGCAAATGCCTGTGCCGATTCAGGGACGGCCTCGAAATTCACGACTTCATCCAGTCCCGCCACGGACACTGACTCGTTTTCGACATCTCCCGCTCCTGTGCAGGATGTTGACACCGCAAAAACTGAAAGCAGCAATGCTGCCGTCAGATGATGGATTTTACTTTTCAGAATCATAGTGGTCATCATTTAGCGTATTATTAGTGGTGCAAATTTAAGCACACACGATTCCTTCCAATAGAAGAATTGATGCAATGATGTCACTTTTCCGCCACTTCTCTCCTCCTTATGCCCTTTTGTGGGCACAGGAGACTCCGTAGAGACAGACCACAATGAAACAGATGAGCGGAAGGATGAAGGAGATGTTGACCGCAGGCCATCCGAGAATAATCCCCTTGTCAATGATTGCCGCTTGTGCGGGAGGGAGGACAGATCCTCCGAGGATTGCCATCACAAGACCTGCCGCACCGAATTTCGCGTCATCCCCAAGACCTTTGAGGGCAAGGGCATAGATTGTAGGGAACATCAGCGACATCGCAGCGGAGACAGCCACAAGGCAATATATTCCCTTTATGTCCCTGAACCCTATCACACCGCAGACACAGACAATACCGATTGCCGCAAGGATGGAAAGAAGTTTCCCCGGGTTGATGAATTTCAGGAGATAGGTGCAGATGAACCTGCTGCAGCAGAAAATCACCATAGCGATGATGTTGTATTTCTGGGACAGCACCTCGGCAGCCTGTTCCGACATCCCGCCTTCCATAAACACCCTCGTGCCGTACTGGATGATGAATGTCCAGCACATTATCTGTGCCCCCACATAGAAGAACTGGGCGATTACCCCCGTGCGGTAATGCCTGATGGAGAAGATTCTTTTGAGCGAGGCGAGGAAATGCACCCCGTCCGCCTTCTCCTCTCCCTTTGGCATTTTTGTGATGAGAATCAGAATGAACACCGCCACAATCACAAGACCTATCCAGAGATAAGGGGCAATGAGCACCGAAAGGTCGGCATTCTTCACAGCCTCGAACTCCTCCTCCGGAAGCAGGGCCCTCTGCGCTGAATCCATCGGGTTAAGTCTCGCCTGGATGAAGTTCATCGCCACCCACATACCCGCAAGGGATCCGATAGGGTTGAACGCCTGCGCGAAATTCAGCCTTCTGGTCGCGGTCTGCTCGCTTCCCATAGTCAATATATATGGGTTAGCGCTTGTCTCAAGGAAAGAAAGGCCACAGGTCATAATGAAATATGCCGCAAGGAAGGGATAATATTCCCCTATAGCCCCTGCGGGGAAGAAAAGCAGGGCCCCGACGGCATACAGGCCGAGTCCGACCAGAATGCCTGCCTTGTAGGAGAATCTCTTGATGAAGATCGCGGCAGGGAACGCCATACAGAAATATCCGCCGTAGAAAGCCACCTGCACGAGTGCGCCGTCGGTGACGCTCATCCTGAAGATTTTTGAGAAAGCCTTCACCATCGGATTGGTGATGTCATTTGCAAAGCCCCACAACGCGAAGCACATAGTCACAAGGACAAACGGCAAAAGATAGTTTTTGCCGTTTGCCGAAAAGAGGGAATCCTTTTTGGTTTGCATAGATTTATGATTGTTTTATCATAAGGCCGTTCCGACCAATAGGATTATTTCTTGTAAAGAGGTCCGTATGCCGCGCAGGCCCTGTAGTCCGCACCTTCCTTGTCCATCCCGAATGCATTCCAGGACGACGGTCTGAATACCTGTGAGTCAGGGACATTGTGCATTGAGACAGGAATCCTCAGCATTGAGGCCAGGGTGATGAGGTCAGCCCCGATGTGCCCGTATGCAAGCGCGCCGTGGTTTGCACCCCAGTTGTTCATCACCGAATACACATCCTTGAAGCAGTCCCTTCCCTCGCAGAGCCTCGGGGCAAACCAGGTCGTAGGCCAGCCCTTGTCAGTCCTGTCATCGAGGATTTTGTGCACCTGAGGGTCAAGTTCAACTGTCCATCCCTCCGCAAGTTGGAGCACCGGACCGAGGTTTTTCACGATGTTCATCCTTATCATAGTGCAAGGCATAGCGCCCCTGGTGAGGAATTTGGACGAAAATCCGCCGCCCCTGAAATATTCCCTGTTGGCAGGAACCCACACGGTCGCGTCAAGGCATTCCTGAGCCTCTTCCTCCGTGATGTCCCAATGCGCCTTCATCGCAGGCTTCCCGTCAGCCCCGGTCTGTCTTCCTGAGCCGTCAAGAGCCGCCGCCCCTGAATTTATGAGGTGGATGATTCCGTTTGCTGCCTGGCCTTCCAGTCTCTTTCCTGTCACCCTCTCGACTGCATCAGGACTCCAATATGTCCTGACATCGGCGAAGATGGATGCGGCGTTGGTGAGAAGGTGTGCGAAGAGCATCGCCACTCCGTTGAGCGAATCGTTCTCTGTGGCAAGGATATACGGCTCCCTGACCCCGCCCCAGTCGAATGACGAGTTGAGGATTGCCTCTGTGAAGTCCCCGTTGGGGTAGAAGTCGGTCCATTGACGCTGCCCCTGGAAGCCGCCCAAAAGCGCGTTGTGCCCGAGGGACTCCTCTCCGAATCCGAGTTCCTTCAGTTTCGGATTCCCGCTCATCAGGTCTTTGACAATCAATGCCATCTTGACAGAGAACTCCCAGTCCTTGTCCTTCTCCTCGCGGGTCTTCTTGAGGTCAGGGCGGTTGCATATGTCCTCGTGTTCCCTGCAGTTCTTCTTTGCCCACTCAAGAGCCTTCTCAAACTCCTTATGGTCATATATGCCGTTGGTCATCCTCCTGATGATTTCCACCTCATCGATTCCCTCGCATCTCATTCCGAGATAGTCCTCGAAGAAGTCAGGATCGACGATTGACCCGGCAATGCCCATACATACCGCACCTATTGACAGGTAACTCTTCCCCCTCATAATCGCCACCGCAACGGCAGCCTTTGCAAAACGGAGAAGTTTCTCCCGCACATCCTCAGGTATTTCAGTGTTGTCAGCATCCTGGACATCGTGCCCGTAGATTCCGAAAGCGGGAAGCCCCTTCTGGGCGTGCGCGGCGAGGACCGCAGCAAGATAGACCGTCCCCGGACGCTCCGTGCCGTTGAATCCCCACACCGCCTTGACCGTGTGCTGGTCCATATCCATAGTCTCGCTTCCGTAGCACCAGCAAGGAGTCACTGTGATGGTCACGGCGACATTCTCCTTCCTGAATTTCTCCGCGCAGGCGGCACTCTCTGCAACCCTTCCGATGGTCGAGTCGGATATGACGCATTGCACAGGTGTCCCGTCAGGATATTTTAATGTGCCGGAAATGAGACTGGCTACACTTTTCGCCATATTCATCGTCTGGTCCTCAAGTGATTCGCGGACCCCGTTCATCCTTCCGTCAATGGTCGGGCGTATTCCGATTCTCGGCCATTCGCCCTTGTATCTCAAATTGGTCATATAAGTTGTGTGTTAATGTTTCTGCAAAATTGGTGGTTTCTGTTGTTTCCCCGCTTAATCTTTTGGCACTTTTACTTATTGTTTTGAATCATTTTCCGGGTCTGTTTCCGGTTTGCCGCCGGCTGAAAACTGCCTTTCCATATTCCTTATCTGCTTCCTTGTGCTGCTTGATAACCATTTCCCGTGAATCT
>JBJEJS010000384.1:0-1620 GCA_051878235.1 Candidatus Cryptobacteroides sp. | reverse complement strand
AAAAAGGGCACCCCGACAATGGGAGGCGTGATCATCATCGCGGCAATCCTCTGCGGGGTACTGCTTTTCGCCGACCTCACCAACATATACACCATACTCCTTATTATAAGTACCGTATGGCTTGGGGGGCTCGGATTTGCCGACGACTGGATCAAGACATTCAGACACGACAAGGCGGGCTTGAGCGAAAAGAGCAAGCTCATAGGGCAGATACTCCTCGGACTTGCCATAGGCCTGACTGTCTGCTTCAGCGGAAAAATAGTCGTCAGGGAGGAGGCGCAGCCTGTCCGGCAGACCGCCGTTGCGGAAGCCCCGTCCACAGTGGAAGCCGTGACGGGACAGGACGCGGCAGGAAGCACGACAACACCGGTGGATGTGGTGAAAAGCACGAAGACCACAATACCTTTCGTGAAGAACCACGAGTTCGACTACAAATGGCTCTCCCCTTTCAAAGGCAAATGGGGATGGTACGGCAAATGGGGCATATATGTCATTATGATAGTGCTTGTCATCACAGGCTGCTCCAACGGGACCAACCTCACCGACGGGATGGACGGCCTTGCGACGGGAACTTCCGCGATAGTCGGAGTGGTCCTTGGAATATTCGCCTGGATGTCAGGAAACATAATAAACTCGGACTACCTCAACATAATGTACATCCCCGGAAGCGGTGAGATAGCGGTCTTTATGGCGTCTTTCGTGGGTGCGCTGATAGGTTTCCTCTGGTACAACTCGTTCCCTGCCCAGGTGTTTATGGGCGACACGGGCTCGCTTGCGATAGGGGGCATAATAGGAGTCTGCGCGATACTCATCCGCAAGGAACTCCTGCTGCCGATTCTCTGCGGAGTGTTCTTCGTGGAGAGCCTTTCAGTGATTATGCAGAGGACATATTTCAAGTTCACGAAAAGGAAATACGGGGAAGGCAGGAGGATCTTCAAGATGGCTCCCCTCCACCACCATTTCCAGAAGGAGGGCATAAGCGCAGTCTTCTCATCGCCGAAAAAGGCCCTGCCTGAGGCGAAGATTGTGGTAAGGTTCTGGATTATAGGAATAATACTCGCGGTGCTGACCATCGCGATGCTGAAGTTAAGATAAGAGATATAGGATATGGCAAGGATTGTAGTTCTTGGAGGAGGAGAAAGCGGCAGCGGTGCCGCCGTTCTGGCAAAGGTGAAGGGATTCGATGTGTTCCTTTCCGACAAGGGGGAGATCGCTCCTGAATACACTGCCCTCCTTGAGAAATGGGGAATCCCGTACGAGAGCGGGAGGCATACCGAGGAGATGATTCTCAATGCGGACGAGGTCATAAAAAGCCCCGGCATACCGTCAACCGCACCTATGGTGCAGAAAATAGCGGACAAGGGCATTCACATAATCTCGGAAATAGAGTTCGCGGGAAGATATGACACCGCGAAGAAGATCTGCATCACAGGAAGCAACGGAAAGACGACCACCACCTCCCTTATATATTATCTTCTGAAGGAGGCGGGGCTTGACGCGGGTCTCGGAGGGAACATCGGAAAGAGTTACGCCCTCCAGGTCGCCACGGAGAAGCACGACATCTATGTGCTGGAGTTGAGCAGTTTCCAACTCGACAATATGTACGACTTCAAGGCGGAC
>JBJEJS010000383.1:0-1622 GCA_051878235.1 Candidatus Cryptobacteroides sp. | reverse complement strand
AAAAAATAGAATACGCGATACTCTTCTTCCCCTGCAACATAAGGTTGTTCACGAAGCGTGTTACCATCACATCGTGAAACTTAGGATCAGGAAGTAGAATCCTCTTCTTAGGCTTCGATTTTCTCATTTTTGTTGAAAGTTAAAAAGGTGATGATTGAATGTTACTTCTTAGCGGCAGTCTTCTTAGGCCTCTTGGCGCCATAGAGTGAGCGGGACTGTGTCCTGCCCTCAACGCCAGCGGTATCCAAAGCTCCCCTAAGGATGTGGTAGCGCACACCAGGAAGGTCCTTAACACGACCTCCCCTTACGAGCACGATTGAGTGCTCCTGGAGGTTGTGGCCCTCACCAGGTATGTACGCATTGACCTCTTTAGAGTTGGTCAGACGGACAC
This sequence comes from Candidatus Cryptobacteroides sp., assembly GCA_051878235.1. GTDB lineage: Bacteria > Bacteroidota > Bacteroidia > Bacteroidales > UBA932 > Cryptobacteroides. Next base: position 1,231 of record JBJEJS010000383.1, on the reverse strand, counting down.
GCGCAACCTTACGCATTGCTGAGTTAGGTTTCTTAGGTGTGGTTGTGTACACACGCACGCATACGCCCCTTCTCTGAGGACAAGCATCCAAGGCGCGAGATTTGCTTTTCTCTTCGATAACCTCGCGACCTTTGCGAACTAACTGTTGAATTGTAGGCATAAATGATTGTAAATCTTTAATTTATGTTTTCTATACCCCATTTTTGGGGCTGCAAATATACAAAAAATTTCTGAATAACAAACACAAATCATTAAAGTTCAGCAATATTGACCTCAATTGACGCAGAGTACAGGCGGCAAGGATCGAAGAAAAGGGCGCAACTGTTCACCATATCCTTCAGATTCCTCTTCACAACTCCGCTGAAAGCCTTCTTGCCGTTCACCGTCAGGGTCACAGGACGGTCGAGGTCAACCAACTCGTCAGAAAGATATATCACTACCTTCCCGTCAGAGACCTCCGAATACGACTTGCGGAACTTCATCCGTATTCCCCATTGAGGATCAGTCTGAGTTACCTCGTAAGCGACATCGCTGACCTTCAGGGATATGTCATTCCCGTCGATGGACATCTCGTACCTGCGCCGCCCGTCATACTGACGGTCAGGCACATATATGTTATAAAACCCCTGGCGGTGGATTCCGTCCATACCGAAGTCCTCCCAATCGACAAAGGCAGGATAAGGATTTCTCTTGAAGTCCTTCAACCAAGGGACGGTCTGATAATATCCGACGGAATGGTGGTCAGCCCCCTCCACAACCTCGATATTGTGGTTGTAGTAGCCCGGACGTGCCACCGCAAGGGAATCGAACTCGTCCTTTGTGTAGCCTGTCAGGATGTTCCTGTAGAAGCCGAGGTCATTGGAGCCTGTCCTGAACGAGAAGGCGATGTTGGCGCAGTTCTCCGCAGGGGCGTTCTCAAGAGGCTCCCCTCCTGCAATCGGGCCCGCTCCGGCAAGGTAGTCGGCATAGAACGAGGCAAGACGCTGGCTGCCGTACGCCCCTTCCGATATTCCGATGAAATAAAGTCTCTCAGGGTCAACATCAGACGACAGGAACGCCTGGCGGAAGAACCTCTCCCAGGCATACTGCTTGCCCTTCTGCCACCAACGGTAGAGGCTCACACCGTTTTCCGGGCCTGAATTAGGGATTCTCGGGATAAGGAAAGCCGCAGGGCCGCCGATGTTCAGGCAGATCTGCAGGCCGTTGCTCCACTCGTTGTCAGGCGCACCCG
>JBJEJS010000382.1:0-1626 GCA_051878235.1 Candidatus Cryptobacteroides sp. | reverse complement strand
GCCCAGGCTGAGGCTGGCGAGTACATTGTCAGCGTAAACTGCACCTCTGCCGAAGGAAAGAAATACATCTTCAAGAATGTCCTGAGCGCGACCGTTATCAGCGGAATGCCTCAGTTGACAGTTACCCCGGCCTCCCTGAGCCTCAAGTTTGAGGACCTTGATCCTTTATGCGACTCCGCTCTGCCAACTGCCCAGGTGGTCACGACAGGTGATGCCGCAAAGGTGACCGGCTATGAACTGCGGAACCTCCGCAAGGGCGGTGAGCCGGTGGATGGCATCGACGCCTTCTTCTCCGTAAACCAGGAGACGGGAGAGGTCTCCGCCGTCAAGGGGAATGGATGGACCGTCGGCAGATATGTGATGGACATAAAGGTCAACACGGAATCCTTCGGGACGGAGAGCACAGAGGGGCTTGTCGCTGATGCGCTGACTGTCAATGTCTCCGCCGATCCTGTTGTCGTCAACTATCTTGAGACCCCTACATTCGCCCCGAACATCACAAGGACCTACACTCCGACCCTCACAGGACCGGTGCCGTCTGACTATGCCATCAGCAAGGTCACTTTCAGCGGCGCGGAGTATGCCGGAGCGGAATTCTCAATCGACCCGGCGACAGGCGTCGTGACTGCAGCGGGCAAGGAGGACACTGGAGTGGGAGAGTACAAGGTCTCCATCTCGTATAAATATGCCGGCCAGGACCTTTATTCCGATGATGTGCTGACTGTGAGATTCCTCCCTGGCGTGCCTGAGGGCATTCTTGTGACTCCTGCTGCCGCATCTGTAGAGGACAAGGACATCGCAGAGGGCTCTTCTGCCTCTCTTCCGGTGTTCACCCTTGCGGCCAACGGGGAATCCGCAGCGGTTACAGGCTACCAGGTCAAGGCCGTGAGAAAGGACGGGGTTGATTTCGCGTTCAGCGGTCTGGTCACGGTTGAGGGCAACACCGTGCGCATCCAGCACGGGAACTGGCCTTTAGGAGACTACACCTTCGACATCAAGGTCAACACCGAGTCATTCGGCAGCACTTCCGACAAGGGTGTCTTCAAGGATTTGTTCTCTCTTACAGTCTTTGAGAAGCCTACGCTCACTTACGATGCCGCAACAATGAAGGAGTACGCTCCGTGGAGCATTTCTCCTGTCAAACCGATGCCTGCGGGATATTCCTACGCTTTCACCGACCCTGCGGCATCCTACACCGGGTTCATTTCCCTCGATCCTTCAACAGGAGTCCTGAGTGCCCTCAAGGGCAACAAACTTCCGAAGGGAACGCACGAAATACGCGTAACGGCATCCGCTGCCGGCCAGGAGAGCAGCACTGCGACAGTTGCTTTGGAGGTGGTTGAGAATCCGTATCATTTCACATATTTCAGTTATGGAAACAATCTCGGACTGACTGAGGAACAGACTGACGGGGCGAGCCAGTACCGTGCCAAATCCGAAAGCGAATTCACCAGCGCGACATATGAGGTGAAATATACTGACCTGAAGCCAGGGTCAGGAGTCGAGTTCAAAATCAAGACACAGAGCCAGACAAAGGCCACAATCTCGAAATCTGACGGGACATTGTCATTTGAGGAGATGGCCGCCCCTGTCCAGCAGATGGGTGTCGTGCTCGTGACAGCCACA
>JBJEJS010000381.1:0-1631 GCA_051878235.1 Candidatus Cryptobacteroides sp. | reverse complement strand
TATGTCCCGATTTCAGGCTAGAGGACGGTTTCCGCCAAAAACTTTCCGACGATTTCCTCCACAATTCCATCCTCGGCAGGCACACCTGGGAGGAAACCCGTGAGCACATCAAGGTGGAGGAGCAGAAATGGATCCGCAAGGCAAAGAAATTCCTCCTATACGAAGACCAGCCTTACCGCATAAAATAGAAAATCCCTACATCACCACAAACAGCGTCACCACAGAAATGAGGACCCAAAGGATGACTCCGAGGAGGACAGGCTTGATTCCTGTCTTTTTCAGGGAATCCAGGGAGAGACCTGTGCCAATCAGGAAGAGGGTGACTGACAAGGATTTGTGTGAGAAGACACTTATTGCCTTGCTGGCGGTTTCAGGTATGTTCACAAATGTGTTGAGCACCATTGCAAGGATGAAGATGAAGATGAACCAGGGAATTGTGATTTTGGTCTTCTCACCTTTCTTGCGGGCGAAGATGAGCATTGACACCAATGAGAGCGGGATTATCCAGAGCGCCCTTGTGAGTTTTATTGTGGTGGCGACCTTCAGGGCCTCCTCACCGTATTCGGCTGAGGCTCCCACAACGGAACTTGTGTCGTGGATTGCGATGGCCGCCCAAGTGCCGAACTGCTGCTGGGTCAGCCCGAGTGCTTCTCCGATAGGCGGGAAGATGAAGAGCGCGATTGCGTTCAGGGTGAAGATCACCGCCAGGGACATCGTTGTCTCGTTGTCGTCAGCCTTGACCACAGGGGAGACCGCCGCAATCGCGCTTCCTCCGCAGATGGCTGTGCCCGCGCTCACAAGATAGGACAGTTTCGGAAGCAGCCCGAGGGCTTTGCCTATCAGGCATCCGACCACCATCACGCCGATGACGGAAACCACAGTGAACATTATCCCCTCTTTTCCGGCGGCAAGGGACTCGAACAGGTTCATACCGAATCCAAGACCCACTACGGCTATCTGCAACAGGTATTTGGAGACTTTCTTTGAGAATGTCGGGAATGGATTCCCGAGGGTGAGGGCAAGAAAGATTCCCGCGAACAGGGCGATGGCAGGTGAGACGAATACCGATGCCGCAAGCAGGATGACGAAGATTGATTTTGTGATGGTTTCCTTCATAAGTGTGCGTTTTTTTCGGACGCAAAAATATGAAGTATATGGTTATATAGTATATATATAAATATTATATATTATAACTTCAGGTTATCGTTCCGCCACTGTGTGGCGAACTCAACGAAACGGTCCGCTGCCGCGTCAAAGTCACCGTGCGCCGACACGAAGGAAAAGTCCCTGTTTATGCTCAGATCCTTTATGTCAATGATTTTGAGGCTTCCGCGTCTCAGTTCGTCCCGGATGGAAATGACTGACAACAGGGCGAAAGTCCCTTTTGAGGCTTCAAGATACCCTTTGATGCCCTCGGTCGTGCCGATATGCAGGAGCACATTCATATCATTTATCCTTATGGAATGTTCCTCAAGGGCTGTCCTGATGACCTCCAATGTTCCGGAGCCGTTTTCCCTGAGGACGACAGGCAGGCTTGTGAGGTCGCTGATCTCAATCTCGTCGGGACAGACAGTCTCCGATGAAGTGGTCAGGACGAGTTCGTCTTTAGCGAAAGTGCTGTATTTCAACTG
>JBJEJS010000380.1:0-1633 GCA_051878235.1 Candidatus Cryptobacteroides sp. | reverse complement strand
CAGGAAGTTTTCCCATCTTGCCGAGAATCATATTCCAGGTGTCCTTGTCGATGGTGGTCCATCTCGGCTGCCCTTTCAGGATGTTCATCAGATTCATCAGGGCGGTGTTCTTCACATATTGGCTGAACGGGGTCACAAGAGGAGGATAGCCCAGACGCGGCCAGACATATTCCACTTCCTGGAAAAGCATCACCATCAGTTTGTCGAGGGTCAGTTCAGGCTTGCCCTGAGCCCTGAGGGACGCATTGATCGCCCCGTGAAAGCCTTTCAGGTCCGCCATCATCGAGCCCATCATACCGCCAGGCAGACCGCAGCCCACAAGGAGGGAACTCATATGGGAGTTGTTAGGATCTATCCAATAGCCGAGGAAGTCGTCGATGAACTTCTGCGTCAGACTCCTGACATCCATATATGCGTCCATATTTATGTCCTTGACGGTGAATCCGTCCGCCTTGAGCATCTCGCGGATGGTTATGACATCAGGATGCACCTTTCCCCACGACAGAGGCTCCACAGCCACATCAAGATAATCAGCACCTGCCCTTGCCACCTCAAGCATTGAAGCGACGGAGAAACCAGGGCCTGTATGCCCGTGATACTGCACAAGGATGTGCGGGTACTTCTTCTTTATGTCCTTGACCAGCTGCCCGAGGAAGGTCGGCCTGCCGACACCTGCCATATCCTTGAGGCATATCTCATCGCAGCCATATTCAACGACCTTGTCAACCACACCCATATAATAGGCGACCGTGTGGACAGGTGAGGAAGTGATGGAGAGAGCGACCTGCGAGACCATTCCTGCCTTCTTTGCGTATTCAACAGAAAGCCTGAGGTTCCTGTGGTCGTTAAGACCGCAGAATGAACGGGATATATTGGTCCCCTGCCTGCATTTCACCTTGAACATAAGTTCCCTCACATCGGCAGGGACCGGGTTCATCCTGAGGGCATTCAGTCCCCTCTCAAGCATATGTGTGCCAATACCCGCCTTGTTGAACGGTGCAGTCCATTCACGGACGGCCTTGTTGGGATTCTCTCCGAACAGAAGGTTCACCTGCTCGAATGCCCCTCCGTTTGTCTCGACCCTGTCGAAACAACCCATATCGATGATGGCCGGAGCCACCTCCTTCAATTGACTGACTGTCGGGACATATTTGCCTGAAGACTGCCACATGTCCCTATAAACCAAAGAAAATTTAATCTCTCGTCCCATAAAAATTATAAATAAAGGTCCGGCAAATATAGCGAAAGTCGACAGCAAAGGCAAAATATATTTTGGCTCTGCCGAGACCCAGGCGTATATATGAACGACAGTTCAAATATAGCAAAAACCCGAAATAATGTATTTGAAAAACGCTATAATCTGCATCCGGATGTTGTGCGATTAAATTTTTTGCTTATCTTTGCAGTCCCAAATGAATATGGTGCCCATAGTTCAGTTGGTTAGAGCGTCAGATTGTGGTTCTGAATGTCGTCGGTTCGAATCCGACTGGGCACCCCAAAAAGTCCTTGAGACCATTCGGTTTCAAGGACTTTTCTTTTTTGGCCGTGAGCGGCAAGTCAAATCGTCCTGCAGATGTTTGGGCTCAACGTAAAATCCCGGTTGATTTGCATTTTTTGTGCGTCAGAGGCACAA
>JBJEJS010000379.1:0-1642 GCA_051878235.1 Candidatus Cryptobacteroides sp. | reverse complement strand
ATCCACGCCTCCGTGCCAGGTCTGCATCGACTTCTCAAGGTCGGCATAATTCGTGAAAAGGAGTTCCGCCTGGCCGTTCCAGTCAAAACGCATCGAGGTCTTGCCGTCCTTGAACTTTTCAGTCGAAGGCGTCACGCTACCGTTACCGTTCACCTTAACAAACGAAGGAATGCCGCCCTCGAAGGAATGTTGTGCGTTAATCGCTGCGAATGAATAAGTTACAGAGAAAAACGAAAATATGCTCAAAAAAATCCTTATGAATTTCATATCAGTAATAGCGTCATAAATCTCGCGAATTTATCAAAGACCTCTTAAAATTCAAAAGGTTTTCCGGAAAAATATGACATATTTGACCAATCTGTACTTTATATATTGCAAATATCCGTCAAATCACTAAATTTGCATTGTTTGCCGTGTCCGCACACGGACACATATATATCATATATATATAAAGAAATATATAGATAACACTAAATCTATCAGACAGATATGAAAATAAAACTTATTTCGGCGATCGCGGTAGCAGCGACAGTTGCCGCCTGCACAGGGGGCAAGGACATCATCAGCGAAAATGTGGAAAACGCCAAAATCCAGCTCAAGTCACTTGTCGAGGCTTCCGAGGAGGGCGACACGGTCAGGATTCCGTCCACATTCAAGAACGGGGAAATCGACTTCGTGCCTGAGGACGACTGGGTGAGCGGTTTCTTTGCAGGAAGCCTGTGGTATATGTATGAACTCACTGGGGATGAGTACTGGGCGGACCACGCCAGGATCCACACCGAGAAACTCGACACCATCCAGAACCTCAAATGGCATCACGACATCGGCTTCATGATTTACGACAGTTACGGCAATGGATTGAGGCTGAAGAACATAGAAGGGTATGAGGATGTGATTGTCAATGCCGCGAGGTCGCTCTCAACAAGGTTCCGTCCAGGTGCAGGAGTCATCCAGAGTTGGGACATAAGGGGCTGGCAGGCCGAGAGGGGATGGAAATGCCCTGTCATCATCGACAATATGATGAACCTCGAACTCCTGTTCAGGGCTTCGGAGATTTCAGGAGACCCTCATTTCAGGCAGATAGCCATCAGCCACGCGGATGTGACGATGAAGAACCACTACCGTCCTGACTACAGCACCTACCACGTCGTGGACTACGATCCTGAGACAGGAGAGGTCAGGGGACGCTGCACAGCACAGGGCTATGCCGACGAATCGGCGTGGGCAAGAGGACAGGCCTGGTCAGTCTATGGCTACGAGACCTGCTACCGCTACACTTCCGACCCGAAATATCTTGAGCAGGCAGAGAATGTGGCGAACTACATAATCAACCAGCCGAATATGCCTGAGGACCTCGTGCCTTACTGGGACTACGACGCTCCGAACAAGCCTGACGAGTGCAGGGACGCGTCTTCGGCAGCCATCGTGGCATCGGCGTTCTACGACCTTTACACTATCACTGGCAATAAGATCTACAAGGAGAAGGCGGACAAGATGATCGAATCGCTTTCCTCACCTGCATACAGGGCTGAGCCGGGCACAAACGGAGGCTTCATCCTTATGCACTCAGTCGGAAGCATCCCTCACGGAAGCAATGTGGATGTGCCGCTCAATTATGCCGACTATTACTTCCTTGAGGCAC
>JBJEJS010000378.1:0-7922 GCA_051878235.1 Candidatus Cryptobacteroides sp. | reverse complement strand
ATATATCCTGATATCTTCTTCACATTCGCATCGCTCTGGAGATAACTCCTTGACACATTCAGAGGAATGTCAGGCGAGTCAATCACACCGTGAAGCAGGGTGAGGAAATCGGGCACGATGTTGTCAACGGAATCCGTGACGAACATCTGGTTGCAGAACAGCTGGATTTTGTTGCGGGTAATCTCCATCTTGTCCTTTATCTTAGGGAAATAAAGGATACCCGTCAGATTGAACGGATAGTCCACATTCAGGTGGATATGGAACAACGGCTCGTCCCCCATAGGATAAAGCGCCCTGTAGAAGTTCTGATAGTCCTCATCCTTCAGTTCAGACGGTTTCTTGGCCCAAAGAGGCTCTATCTTGTTGATGACATTGTCCTTGTCGGTGTCAACATACTTGCCGTCCTTCCACTCCTGCTCCTTTCCGAAGACCACAGGCACAGGCATAAACTTGCAATACTTGTCCAGAAGGGTCTGGATGCGTCCCTTTGCGGCAAACTCCTCATCATCCTTGTCGATGTAAAGAGTGATGACAGTTCCCCTGTCAGCCTTGTCACAATCCGACATTTCGTACTCCGGCGACCCGTCGCAGGTCCATTTGACGGCCTTTGAGCCCTCCTTCCAGGAAAGGGTCTCGATGGTCACCTTCTTTGACACCATAAATGCGGAATAGAATCCGAGTCCGAAATGACCTATGATGCTGCCTATCTGGTCTTTGTATTTCTCAAGGAACTCCCCTGCCGAAGAAAACGCGATCTGGTTGATATATTTGTCAACCTCCTCTGCGGTCATTCCTATACCGTTGTCCACAATTTTCAATGTCTTGGCGGACTCGTCAAGTTCAATCTTGACCGAAAGGTCCCCAAGTTCGCCCTTGAAATCGCCGGAAGCGGCGAGAGCCTTCATCTTCTGCGTCGCGTCAACTGCGTTTGCGACAAGTTCCCTCAGGAAAATCTCGTGATCCGAATAAAGGAATTTCTTGATTACGGGAAATATGTTTTCCGTCGTGACACCGATTTTTCCGGTTGTGCCTTTTTTGTTTGCCATAGTTTTATATTTTATATATTTTAAATTTATACATATATAAGATTTCTCGACTTCGCTCGTAATCGACTTTGTCGCTTGAGCATCAGAGGAAGAAATGACAAGCGTCGGCACACACAAGTCAAAATATGTTCCAATGGGCGAAAGCACCCTCAACAAAGTAAACAAACAAAAAAAAGACTGACGATTTGTCAGTCTTTAGAAGAAATGTCAGTCCATAGAAGACCTTGAAGCCCCCGACCGGCCTAGTCCCTGCTCGTCCCGTAAATGGTCTGAAATCCCGGTTTGTAGGTCGCAATGCAGTAGTCCAACTGACGGGTTTCCTTGAAGGTCTTCATCGAGAATGTCCCGGAGAGGTAATTCCTGACAGGCTTGACATCCCCGTAATCCTCGCTGCGGATGTATTCACTGACAGCAAGATAGCCGTCGGAAGCGAACTCGGCAAAAAGGGTCTTGTCCTCCTTGGAAACTTCCTTGCCTTCAGTCTTGACTTCCCAACGCTGGAGTCCTGAGGCGGATGGCGCAAGCCTCTTAAGGTCGATGACAATGTCCTTCATAGTCATCGTCCACTCATCACCAGTCCCGTTCTTTGAAAGAACTACCCTCAATTCTTCACTCCGATAATAGCCATAATGAAGTCCCGGAGCATCGACCTCACTGCAGGAGATCTCCCATCCGGCATCCGGATCGTGAATCGACTTGTTTTCCGTGTCAACCACACAACTGACATAATGCCGCCCGAATGAAGCCGTCAAACTGTAAACCCCATCAGCGGCCTCAACCACGGATTCCGGAATGATTGTGTCGCAGTTCATCTTCTCGTCCTCCGGAAGTGCGAGATATTCATCAAACAGAATCGCCGTCTTGGTGATGTCAAGAGGGACAAGCACCGACTTGTCAACAAGAATGTCCGAATAATTTATCAGATTGTAGCGGGAATCGGTTCCGGAGCCGTTATCCCCTGACGAAAAGACGCAGGAGACAGTACACAGACAAACAGCCAAAATTGTAAATATCTTCTTCATAACGACTTCCTCCCCTTTCAGAATCTGACACCTACACCAATTTTACCGCCCATCCAGGATGTTCCGAGAGCAGTCTCGGCAAGGAAGAACACCTTGTGACCGACATTCACTCCGACAGGGATTATCTGGAAAGACGGAAGGCAGTAAACCTCACCGTGAAAACTTCCTGCACTCACGCCCAGTCCGACACCGGAATAGAATCTGGCATATTTCAGATTCACCCAGTTGAAATAGGCTGTCGGAAGGATTGTGACCACGCCACCCCTCTCTGTGCGGTTATTTGAAGGTTCCACAGGGTCATACACCTTTCTCCACATCCCGTTCACGCCCAATGTCGCACCGAGGGAGAACCACCTGCGGAAATGCACCACGAACTCTCCGGAGAAAATTCCTGTCATATAAGAGTCTCCGTACCGGGTTCCGTAGAAATTGTCAATGTCCGGGGCGGTCCAGGGCTCCACATCATAGCAGGTCCTCGAACCATAACTCAGGTCGTCGAACACAGGATAGCCCGACCAGCCGAACCTCACTTCATACTTGAAAGGGAATTTCTCCCTGAAACGCTCCTCCTTCGACTTCTTCTCCTGCGCAAGGGCAAGTGCACAGGACAGGACCAGGAGGACAAATGCAACTATCGTTTTTCTCATAAGGCAAAATTTGAGGGATGCTATCCCAAACGCCACAATTAGATGCAATCAACCGTACAATCGTTGCAAGGGAAAAAGTCCCGGGCTGATAACAGTCCGGGACTTGACAATCGACGGTAATCACAGGGATTACTGAAGGCTATTTGTAGAGGAAGCGCTTGATGCTCATCTTTGGAGTCTTCTCGAACGGAGAGTCAACGACTTCGAACTTCGTGATCTTGCTGTAGGAAGGCAGTTGTTTGTTGACCACGGTCATCATTCCCGGCACGAGGCTTTCAAAATCCGTCTGGTCCTTGGCAAGGGCCTCCTTATCCACATAGACGAGGGCGACAAGTTTAGAGGCACGGTCAACCACCACAGACTCGACCACGTATGGCTGGTTGTTCACCACAGCCTCCACCTCCTCAGGATAGATGTTCTGTCCGTTAGAAGAAAGAATCATATTCTTGCTCCTTCCCCTGATGAAGATATTTCCCTGTGCGTCAATCACTCCGAGGTCTCCTGTGTTCATCCATCCGTCAGCGGTGAACGCGGCACGGGTGGCCTCCTCATTCTTGTAGTAGCCGCTCATTATGTTCGTTCCCCTTGCCTGGATCTCCCCGACAACATTCTGTGGGTCGCTCGAGTCAATCCTGACCTCCTCCCTGTCGACAGCCTTTCCGCAGGACTTAGGGACGAACTTCTCCCAAGGGGAATATGCGAGCAGAGGGGCCGCCTCAGTCATACCGTAACCTACCGTGAACGGAATGCCTATTCTCTTGAACCACGCCTCCACCTCAGGATTCAACGCGGCTCCGCCCATAACGATTGAACGGACATTGCCTCCGAAAGCGGACATCAGCTTTTCCCTTATCTTCTTGAATATGATTTTGTTCACCCCAGGAATTGATGTCAGCACGCGCATCGCGGGAGTCTTCAGTTTCGGCAGAAGCGCGCTCTTGAAGATTTTTTCCATAACGAGAGGCACCGTGATGACAATGTAAGGCCTCACCTCCTTCATCGCTCCGAGAAGAAGCGCAGGAGTCGGAGTCTTACCGAGGAAATACACTGCCGTACCGCCGCACAGAGGATAGAGGAACTCGAACATCATTCCGTACATATGCGCCATAGGCAGCATAGACACGATCTTGTCCTCAGGATACGAAGGAATATTGTCCTGTCCGAACTGCACATTTGAGGACAGGCACTCGTGGCGGAGCATCACACCCTTAGGTGCGCTGGTCGTCCCTGAAGTGTAGTTTATGATTGACAGTTCCTTGTCATTGTCAACAGGATAGTGGATGTCCTCAGGCTTCACTCCCTCAGGGAAACGCTCATTGTAGAGGGCGTCAAGCGATGCGAGGGCCTCTTTGGTCTTTTCATCATCGGCATACAGGATGGTGAAATCCGCCACGGAGACCACCGTGCTGACCTTCGGCATTTTTGAGATGTCAAGTTTTTTCCACAGGTCAGGGTCGGTGAAGAGAATCCTGCTTTCGGAATGGTCCACGAGATGGTTCACGCTATCGGGAAGGAAATCCGCGAGAATCGGGACGACCACAGCCTCATAGGTGGCTATTGAAAGGAAGGATATGCCCCAACGGGCGGAGTTCTTGGCACAGAGGGCAATCTTGTCCCCTTTCTTTACTCCGACAGCCTCAAAAACAAGATGAAAACGCTCTATCTTTGTCGCCACATCCCCGAAAGTGAATTCTTCCCCGTGATAGTTGCAGAGAGCCGGCTTGTCCCAATGCTTGCGCATCGTTTCCTCAAGTCGAGTGAAATAATGTTTCATAGATGTAATCGGTTTATGTTAAATTACGCAAATTTATAAAATTTTGATTTCAAATAAATGGATTTTTTCAAATTCCTAAAACAATGTCCCAATTTTATATGTATGTTTGCAACCTTTAATAATAACAGGAATTATGAGAAAGAAACCGGTAGTGGCATTGGTCTATGATTTTGACGGGACCCTCTCCCCAGGCAATATGCAGGAGTTCGGCTTCATCCAGGCAATCGGGAAAAGTCCTGAGGAGTTCTGGAAGGCAAGCGACGAGATTGCCAAGGGGCAGGATGCCAGCAACATACTCAGTTATATGAAACTGATGTTCGACGAGGCGAAAAAGGCAGGAATAAGCCTCCGCAGGGATGATTTCAGGAGATTCGGACATCAGGTGGAACTGTTCGAGGGAGTCAGGGAATGGTTCAAGGCGGTCAAGGACTACGGGAAATCACAAGGTGTCATCGTGGAGCACTACATAAACTCCTCGGGGCTTGCGGAGATTGTGGAGGGGACCCCGATAGCAAAGGAATTCAAGAGGATCTTCGCCTGTTCGTTCCTCTACAACGAGAACGGTGAGGCGGAATGGCCGGGAGTGGCTGTGGACTACACCGCAAAGACCCAGTTCCTTTTCAAGATCAACAAGGGAATATTGAGCATCAGGGACAACAAAAAAGTGAACGAGAGCCAGTTGGAGGAGAACAAGAGAATCCCTTTCTCAAATATGATATATTTCGGAGACGGAGAGACGGATGTCCCTTGTATGAAAATAGTCAAGATGTTCGGAGGCAATTCCATCGCGGTCTATAACCCTGCAATCCCCAAAAAACGCCTGACGGCAAGGAAACTTCTCCGTCAGGGCAGGGTCAATTTCATCACGCCCGCAGTCTATACGAAAGAGAGCAGGACCTACAAAGTGGTCTGCTCCATCATCGACAAAATAAGGATTGACTGTGAACTTGCCGAACTGGCAAAAATCAAATGACGGACCGCCGGACAGTCAGGACCGCCGGGCGACCCGTCATAAGTCAATATACCTTTACTGAAAGTTTGGCGTAAGCCCTCCCGACCTTTGCCAGGGCTTCCTCAACGGTAGGTGCTGTCGCAAGCAGGACACCCACACGGCGGTGTCCCCTGATTTCAGGCTTGCCGAACATCCTAATCTGCACTCCAGGCTCCTCAAGGACCTTCTCGAGATCACAGAATTCATATTCCGTTGTGTCACCTTCGACCACAATGGCCTTGGATGCCGCCGGTGAATTGAATTTCACCTCAGAGACAGGCAGACCGAGGACGGCACGCGCGTGAAGGGCAAACTCGGACAGGTCCTGGGACGCCATCGTGACCATTCCCGTGTCGTGCGGACGCGGAGAGACCTCGCTGAAAATCACCTCGTCACCTTTCACAAAAAGTTCCACCCCGAAGATTCCATATCCTCCGAGAGCCTCCGTGACTGCACCCGCAATCATCTCAGCCTTACGCACAGCCTCCAGGGACATAGCCTGAGGCTGCCAGGACTCGCGGTAGTCCCCGTCAACCTGATGATGTCCCACAGGTTTGAGGAATGTTGTTCCCGCACAATGCCTTACGGTCAGGAGGGTTATTTCGTAGTCGAATTTCACGAAACCTTCCACAATGACCTTTCCGCCACCCGCACGGCCTCCTTCCTGGGAGACGCGCCAAGCCTCCTCAATCTGGTCCTCAGTCCTGATGGTGCTCTGGCCGTGCCCGGAAGAACTCATCACAGGCTTCACCACACAAGGCAGACCGATCTCGGAAACGGCCGCAAGAAATTCCTCCCTGTCCGAGGCGAAGCGGTACGGAGATGTCGGAAGCCCGAGTGTCTCGGCGGCAAGCCTGCGTATGCCCTCCCTGTTCATAGTCAGGCGTGTGGCATTGGCGGTCGGAATCACCCGAAAGCCCTCGGCCTCCAGTTTCACCAGCCTGTCTGTGGCAATCGCCTCGATTTCAGGAATGATGAGGTCAGGCTTCTCCTCCCTTATGATTTCCTCAAGGGCATCCCCGTCAAGCATTGAAAGCACATACGAGGAGTTGGCCACCTGCATTGCAGGGGCATTCTCATATTTGTCAAGGGCAACGACCTCAACCCCGTATCTCTCAAGTTCGATGGCGACCTCCTTACCGAGCTCGCCTGATCCGCAGAGGACAGCCTTCTTTCCCCGTTTCGTGAAAGTGTTTCCTATATTTACCATATTTTATATATTATTTACGGTATATTTACAAGTCGGGATTCTGCTATTTGCCGTATCTCTTGAGCACATCACCGTAGGCGTCGATGCGCCTGTCACGCAGGAAAGGCCATCCCCTGCGGACATATTCCGTGCGGTCAAGGTCGATTTCCACGACCTTCACGCCCTCCTCATCCCTGCCGAACTCGGCAAGGAGCTCTCCCTGAGGACCTGTCGCAAAAGAACGCCCCCAGAAGCGTATGCCCTTGGTGTTCCCGCTCGGGTCATCTTCCTGGCCTGTCCTGTTGACGGTAATCACAGGGAGTCCGTTGGCGACCGAATGTCCCCTCTGTACCAGTTGCCAGGCATCGCTCTGGACTTTCTGCTCCTCCTCGGGATCAGTATATACGCCTCCTATGGCAGTAGGATAAATCAGCAGTTGGGCCCCGTTGAGAGCCATACAGCGGGCTGCCTCAGGATACCACTGGTCCCAGCAGACAAGCACCCCAAGAGTGCCGACCGAAGTCTCGATTGGCTTGAATCCCAGGTCTCCCGGTGTGAAATAGAACTTCTCGTAATAGCACGGGTCGTCAGGGATATGCATCTTGCGGTATTTCCCGGCGATTGTCCCGTCACTTTCAAGCACTACAGCCGTGTTGTGGTAGATGCCTGCCGTCCTCCTTTCAAAAAGGGACAGGACAAGGACTATCCCGAGTTCCTTTGCAAGAGCGCCGAAAGTCTCCGTGGATGGTCCAGGGACCGGCTCGGCGAGGTCACATAGCGCAGCCTCCTCTGTCTTGCAGAAATACAACGAATTGTGGAGTTCCTGAAGCACGACCAGGCGCGCTCCCCTGCGGGCACATTCGCGGATGTTGCCTTTGAGTTTCTCTATGTTTGCGGGAATGTCCCCTGTGCAGGACTGCTGTACGAGTCCGACTTTCAATATGTTCATAAAACTATGGTTTTCAATGATTAAACATTCAACTGTCAAGGCTCCGTCCTGAGATAGCCCTCAGGGAACTGCATAGTGACGCAGTGCAGGGAGCCGTGCCCCGAAAGCAGCGCCCTGCAGTCGACCACCACCACCTCCCTTGAAGGGAATGCCTTCTCAAGACGCTCCCTGGCGACATCGTCAAGCGGTGAGCAGGCCCCTGGAAGAAGGACCCCGCCATTGACTATCAGAAAATTCGCATAGGAGGCAGGAAGACGGTAGTCATCAAGGTAAAGCGGCTCTGGCAACGGCAGGGGAACAAGAT
>JBJEJS010000377.1:0-1646 GCA_051878235.1 Candidatus Cryptobacteroides sp. | reverse complement strand
CACGACCACCTTATGGAGATTCTCGTGAACACCATCCAGAAGATTCCGTATGTGCAGTCAACCGAGACGATGATTTCCCTCGACCAGGCAATCGAGCGTCAGGTCTGGGTCAAGGATTACCAGAACACCACCTTCTCCCGCGAGGTCAAGAAAAGCAGGGAATAAGAGATTGGGTCCCGCAATGCGGGACCTTATTTTTTCTGGACAGCCGTCAGCGCATTCGCAAGGACAAGGTCCTCAGGCGTGGTGATTTTTATATTGAGCCGTTCTCCTTCAATGTAGGAGAGCGGCGTTCCTGTTCTCTCCACCACAGACGCGTCATCGGTGAAGGCTGTGTCATAGGCGCAACAGTAGGCCTTTTTGAGGATGTCCGAACTGAACACCTGCGGAGTCTGGGCCCCATAGAGCACGCTCCTGTCCGCCGATGCCCCCGCAACAGGCTTCAGAAGACCTTCCCCGTCCCGCACAAGGACTTTGAGGGTGTCGGTCACAGGGGTTACGGGAATGACTGCGGGAGAGGTCTCTGCAAGGGAGAAAAGCTTTCTTATCAATTCCTTTGTCACGAATGGGCGGACACCGTCGTGAACTGCGACAAGAGCACCGTCAGGGACCTTCTCAAGGGCGTTCCTGACAGAATGGAACCGCGTGATGCCCCCTTCGACGAGAATCTGCGGACAGATGAAATTGTGCTCAAAGCAATAACTCTTCCAGGTCGCGATGTGCGTCTTCGGCAGGACGGTGACCACCTTCACATCAGGGACCGCCTCAAGGAATTTCTCTATTGTCAGTTGAAGCACAGGCTTTTCGCCTATCGCCAGAAATTGCTTCGGCACGGAAGAGCCCATCCGCGTCCCGTGACCTCCGGCAGTGACTATCAGATATTTTTTCTTTTCCATAACTATTATGTTCGCAAATTTAACTTTTTTCAGTAAATTTACGCCCGATTTTGTTTAACATTCATTTGACGACTTTTTAAGATGGGATTTCATTTTTTGACTCAGGAACTGGCAATCGATCTGGGGACGGCGAACACCGTCATCTTCCAGAACGATCAGATCATTCTGGATGAGCCGAGCATTGTGGCGATAGACAACAGTTCCGGGAAGCCGATAGCATTGGGCCAGCAGGCGAAGATGATGCACGAGAGGGAGCATCCTGGCATCCGCACCATCCGTCCCCTCAGGGACGGCGTCATCGCCGACTTCAACGCGGCTGAGATGATGATCAGGGGATTCATCAAACAGGCAAACAGCAAGCGCAGTTCGATTTTCACACCGAACCTCAAGATAGTCATAGGCATTCCTTCAGGAAGCACCGAGGTTGAGATAAGGGCGGTCAGGGACTCCACGGAGCACGCGGGGGGACGCGACGTGTTCCTTATCTACGAGCCGATGGCGGCAGCCCTCGGAATAGGTCTTGAGGTGGAGAAGCCGAAAGGAAGTATGGTGGTGGACATCGGAGGCGGGACCACAGAGATAGCCGTCATCTCCCTCGGAGGAATTGTGGTGCAGAACAGCATCAGGGTGGCCGGAGATGTGCTCACAAGCGACATCCAGTACTACCTGAAGCAGCAGCACAACATCAAGGTTGGCGAAATCACTGCGGAGAAAATCAAGATTGCGGTCGGTGCGGTGCTCCCTGAGCTG
>JBJEJS010000376.1:0-1659 GCA_051878235.1 Candidatus Cryptobacteroides sp. | reverse complement strand
AACAACATCTTCCAGAAACTGAACATCCCTCTTGACCTTGGTCTGAGTTACCAGCAGAACTCGCGCGGGAGGAACATCTTCGATGTCGCCGTCTCGACCCAACTGTTCAACAACAGGGTCGTGGTCAACGGGAACATCGGCAACAGGCAGTACCGCACAAGCAACTCGAACAGCGATGTCGTGGGTGACATCGACATAGAAATAAAGATAGACCGCCAGGGAGTGTTCAGGCTGAACCTTTTCTCACATTCCGCCGACCAGTATTCCAACTACCTTGACAACTCACAGCGCAACGGGGTGGGCTTAACCTTCCAGCAGGAGTTCAACAGGTTCGGGCAACTCGTCAGGAGGACATTCGCGGGCAGGAAGAAGCGCGAGAAGATGGAGATGGACGCGATTGAGGCGGCAAGGAACGAAGAAAAGGTCAGACTGGAAATCACCCCGGATGACCGGAAGAATAAAAGGAAAGGAAAACGATTATGAGCAAACTATATCTGATACCTTCCCCCCTCGGGGACAATGATCCTAAGGAAGTGCTTCCGCAGAAGGTGTTCGACACAATCGCGTCAGTACGGAAATATGTCGTCGAGGAAGTGCGCACGGCAAGGCGTTTTCTCTCGCGCGCAGGCCTGAAGGGAATGATTGACGCCCTTGAGTTCCGCGAACTGAACGAGCACACGGACATTTCTGAAATTGAGGGATATATGTCCCTGTTTGAAGACGGCTCGGATGTCGGGCTGATTTCCGAGGCCGGGCTTCCTGCCGTAGCGGATCCCGGAGCGCAGCTTGTCGCCCTGGCACACAGAAGGGGTATTGAGGTTGTCCCGCTGACAGGTCCGTCCTCCCTTATGCTCGCTCTGATGGGCTCAGGTCTGAACGGGCAGTCATTCGCCTTCTGCGGCTATCTTCCCGCAAAAACCGACGAGAGAAGGGCTCGCCTGAAAGCGGTTGAGAAGATTTCCGCCGCACATTCCCAGACCCAGATATTCATCGAGACCCCATACCGCAACGATGCGATGTTCAAGGACATATTGGGGGCGTGCAATCCGTCCACAAGGCTTTGTGTGGCGTGCAATGTGACAATGCCTGACGCCTTCATCCGCACATTGACCGTAGGACAGTGGAAGTCAGCCGGACTTGTCATCGGCAAGAGGCCCTGCGTTTTCTGTCTTCTCGCCTGATTTTTATTATTTAGGTTATATATAATATTTATTAAGGTATATATTATATAATATAAGGTATATATAATTATAAGGAACAAAATATATCATATAACGTAAATATATGACATATAATATAATAGAACTTGAGGGAATGGAGTTCCATTCCCGTCACGGCTGCCTCGGGCACGAGCGGACGGAAGGGAATTTCTTCACTGTGGACTTTCGGGGTGAGACCGATTTCTCGAAGGCCGCCGAAAGCGACTCCCTTGAGGACACGGCGGATTACGGGAAGATATATGACATCACGGCAAGGGAGATGGCGGAAGCGTCCAACCTGCTTGAAAATGTGGCAGGAAGGATTGTCAAGGCAGTCAAGAAGGAATTCCCGCAGTTCTCGTCGATCACCGTAAGGGTCTCAAAACGCAATCCTCCTGTTGCGGGAAAGGCAGGCTGGTCGCGTGTAACTATCACTGATTCTGACAAATGACGACAAAGA
>JBJEJS010000375.1:0-1660 GCA_051878235.1 Candidatus Cryptobacteroides sp. | reverse complement strand
CTCCCGTGCCAGTTGCATCTCACTTTGTCAATATGTACTTCTTCGGATGCTTACCCTGAAGGAGCGCAATCGTGAAATTGTGCCCGCCGCTCAGCCATTTGGTGACTTCGGAAGGGCTTCTGTGCATCAATTCAGCGAACTGCTTCTTTCCCAGTCCGCGTAGTTTCATTGCGGCTGCAATCTGCTCTGCCGCTATCTTCCGTCTTGACTTTTCATTCCGTTTCATAGCGGCAAAATTGATAAAATTTTCCTAAAAGACAAAATTTATTTTTAGGTGAAATGCTTGGAAGGATAATCCCGGGATTATTCCACAAAGATTTCCCGACGGTACTGATAGTCTGAGCGCATCTTCTCGAAGTTGGATGGATTCATCCTGAACATAAAGTCGTCGGTGAAGATAGGGTAGTTGTACTGGAAGACCGCCGTAATCTCTCCCTGGGTCTTCCCTGCGAGCTGCAGTTTGATGGGCTGATGCTCGGGAAGGTCGCAGGTCGGGAAGAAATGGTACAGGCCGAGGATTCCGAAATAGCGGGCGACGGCGCGTACAGCCGAGGCTGTGCCGTTCTGTTTGCCCTGGAATGAATATCCCGCGATGTGAGGGGTCGCTATGTCGGTCAGGGCAAGAAGTTCCCTGTTGATGTCAGGCTCGTTGTTCCAAGTGTCGATTATGACAGGTCCGAGTTTCGGACGGGCTTCTATTAGGGCTTGTTCGTCAACAACTTCCCCCCTTGAGGCATTGATGAAGAAGGCCCCTGGCCTCATCCTTGCGAAAAACTCCGCTCCCGCCATCCCTTTAGTCGTCTCGTCAAGGGGAGTGTGGAGGGTGACCACATTGGACTTCTCCAACAGTTCCTCCAATGTGACAAAACCCTCAGGACCTTCCCTCTCAGCCCTCGGAGGGTCACAGAGCAGGACATTGAAGCCCAGGCTGCGGGCTGTGTGCTCGACTTTCTTGCCCACATTGCCGACTCCCACGATGCCGATTGTCGCCCCGTCCAGTTTGATTCCCTTGCGTGAGGCCGTCCCGTAAAGTGCGGAGAACACATATTGCATCACCCCTCCTGCATTGCATCCCTGGGCATTCACCACCCTGATGCCGTTCTCACGGCACCAGTTCATGTCGATGTGGTCCGTGCCTATTGTGGCTGTGGCGATGATTGACACTCTCGTCCCTTCGAGGAAATTCCTGTCGCATTTCGTCCTCGTCCTGATTATCAGGGCGTCTGAGTCGATGATATCCTCGTGGCGGATGTCCTTTCCGTCAATATATTGTATGTCCGCATACGGCTCGAATATCCCTTCGAGAAAAGGGATGTTCCTGTCAGCGGTTATTTTTATTCTTCCGGTCATATTTTCTATATCCCGTTTGTTTATATCCCGTAAATAAAAAATATCTTCAAATAAAATATTGCTATTTCAGAACGATGTTTTTGACCGGCTCGGGGTCGCCGTCGGAACGGATGAAGAACTTGTCTGCCGCAAGCCTTTCGTTGATTTGCCTTCTGATGTCGGGAAGCCTGAATTTGAGTTCCGACCTGAGCACGGCCGATGAAAGGCTGCAATACAGAATCCCGTTACGGAAACTCCGCCCTATTGTCCTCGACCCAGCCCCTGACACCTCGTCCCACGCCGTGAAGACCTTGTGGGAATTCAAGCCCCT
>JBJEJS010000374.1:0-1661 GCA_051878235.1 Candidatus Cryptobacteroides sp. | reverse complement strand
AAGATGAAAAGACATATTTTCACCACATTGTCCCTTTTGCTGCTTGCCGTCTGCGGCGCATACGCCCAGAAGCCTTCCAAGGCTGTCGGCGACAGCGTCCTGTATCTGGGATATGACCGCAAGGTGAGCCGTGACCTTTCCACAGTCAGCGCAGCCTCAGTCTCAAGCGACGCCCTTCAGGTCGCGAGGGGACGGCAGGTGCTCGCCAGCATCACCGGTATGCTTCCGGGCGTGAATGTCACCAGTGGAGGCAACCTTCCTGACAACGGGCAGACCGTCTATGTCAGAGGCAGGGGGTCCTTCCAGGGAAACAGCGTGATGTACCTTGTGGACGGAATCGAGAGGAGTCCGGCCTTCATCAATGCCGAGGAGGTCGAGAATGTGACTGTCCTCAAGGATGCCGCCTCAATCGCCATTTATGGAAACAGGGGAGCGGACGGAGTGATCCTCATAACGACAAAGAGGGGGCGCACTCCGGGGATGAGAATCGAGACCGACTACAATTTCGGTATGGGCACACCTTTCGCGATGCCTCAGATGGCTGACGGCCTCACATACGCAGGTGCGGTCAACGAGGCCCTTGTCAATGACGGGCTCAATCCGCGCTACACCGCAACCGACCTGCGCAACATTTCCGAGGGCAGCAGCATCTTCCCGTCGGTGGACTGGCAGAGCGAGGTGCTGAGGAAGACCTCTTTCACCCACGACTTCAACATTTCCCTCGAAGGTGTCGAGAGGAAGTTCCGCTACTATGTCTATGTCAACTACAACGGCTATGACGGACTTTTCAACAACACGAAGATGAATGAGGGCTACAGCACCCAGTTCAGAAACTCCTGCCTGAAGGTCCGCACGAATCTTGAGGCGGATATGACGAAGACCACCAAGTTGAGAATCAATATGATGGGCCGTCTCTCCCAGACCCAGCAGCCGTCTGCGGGGACATATTGCTCGGAAATCTACACCACCCCGTCCATCGCCTTCCCGATAAAGAACGACGACGGTGTGTGGGCCACTACCGAACTTTTCACCAATCCTCTTGCCCGCTACACCCAGGGCGGCTACACGGTCTCCCTCCAGAGGACCCTGCTTGCGGACATCTCCGTCATCCAGGATCTGTCGATGGTGACCGAGGGACTTTCCCTCACGGTGAAGGGGGCGTATGACAACAGCGCGCTCATCAACGACTACAGAAGCAAGTCCTACAAATATGCCCGCATCTCCTACGGCAGGGACGAGAACGGGGATGTGAACGAACTGAAGTGGTCGGAGTACGGCAACGACACCGACCTCTCCTTCTCCTCCTCCCTCGCGGGCTCCTCGAATGTCTACAACAAATTCGCCGTCACCGCGATGGCAAACTATGACAGGACATTCGACGCTCACGGTGTCAGGGCATCCTTCATCTGGTCCATCGACAGGTGGAAGAACAGGGGCAAGGGAAATGTGTATTCCTACAACGACTTCATACTCAGCGCGGGATACGACTACGCCCACAAATACCTCCTCGACCTTGTCGTGACCTGCTCCGGCAGCGCGTTCCTTGAGAAGGGCAAGAAATACCGCTTCTATCCTGCGGTTTCTGCGGCGTGGGTGATTTCCAACGAAGGATTCCTCAAGGACGCCTCAAGGCTCGACCTCCTGAAAATCCGTGCAAGTTA
>JBJEJS010000373.1:0-8027 GCA_051878235.1 Candidatus Cryptobacteroides sp. | reverse complement strand
CCTTTATGCAACGGATTGAACAACCGGCTCTTTCATTTGTATATGCTACGGAAAGCTTCCCTTTCATAAAAGAGGATGTGAAAGTAGTCATCATTCCGAAGAACTGGGCGTATGCACTGACGGTTGCAGTGGCTGCCTTCCACTGGTAAGGAGTTGAGCCGAGAAGATAGGTCATTGCCAATTCCCCAACAAAATCTTCTATCTCCGTCTTATCGGCTGTAATAACGGTTGTAGGGTATTTCCCTGCAGCTTCGGGAGTGTTCTTCTGGGTACTCCCGGAGAAAGTGAAATTGAATCCAGCCTCGTTGGCTTTCACGACTGTTGCATAGCCATCTGCGCTTGCGGAAGCATCCCAGAACAAAGCCGTATTATCGATAATGGCCGCACTCTCATTTGTCGCCTTGAGGGAATTTCCGCAGATTGCAAGGAACTCGGCCCTCGTTGGCAGATGCCATCCTTCAGGACAGATGCCACGTGCCCCCTCGAAAGTAGAATAGTTCTCTTCGGTCAGAGTTGCGCCCAAGGCAGTAGGATAGTCATAAAGGTAACCCAGTTCCTTGATGGACTCCTCATCCGTCAAAACCTCTGCCGCCCCGTCGACAACCTTGTACGGATTCCAGACACCGTTCCCGTCATCAGGATCGCTTGAAGCAGTCTTCCCCTCAGGCAGAACGCGAAGAGGCTCCGCCATCCAGGTCTGTCCGTTTGAGAGGGTCACAGTCTTGTAGGTGACACCCTCATAGACAACTGTGTTCGGGTCCTGTGGCTCTGCCTCAGGACTGTTGCTTTTTTCGCAGGCCACCGCTATCGCAGCAGCCGCGAGCAGAAATAATAAAGATCGTTTCATATAAAAAATATAAATTAGTGAATATTTACAATATGTATATATCTTAAAATATATAGCCTATCTTCAACTGTGCCGCCCACCGCTGCGGGAAGCCGTACCGGCTGAAACCGCAGCCGTATCTCCAGTCCCCCTTCGCCTCGACGAACAGCCCTCGGAATATGTCATATCTCACTCCCAACCCTACGCCGATCTTTCCGCAGGTCTCATATTCCCTTTGGATGTCAACATATTCCGTAAGTCTGTATGGTTCATCTATATCTCCTTCGACCCCCTCGAGCCTTGACGCGCTTTCCTTCCAGTTGCCGTCCGCCCAGTCCAACTCCGCGCTGATGCCGAAATGCCCCAGTCTCACCAATCCCGCGCACCTGAGCGACCAGGAAATGACATTTCGGGCGTAAAGATAAGGATATCTTTGGGAAACCATCTCCCATCCCTGACGGAAATTTCCTTCCGCTGATATTTCCCATCTGTCTGCAACAAATTCATATTCAGGAGAAAGACTCCATTCTTCGCTCTCGAAAATTCTGTTTGATGCATATTTCCTTGTGGTCTTGACTCCTCCTTCGGAGACTGTCTCCAGCACATTCTCATCGTCTGAAAGTCTTTTCCACCCGAACTTTAGCCTGACAAAATGCCTCGCCTTTTCGTTTCCTGTGCTCCAAAGGGCAGTGGCTTCCGCCCTGTGCTCAGGGAAGTCAAACCAGCAGCTCTGTTTTTCTCCTGCCATGCCTTTTCCGTACTTGTAGAGAGCCTCGACAAAGAAATCCCCGTACTGCACCTGTGCCGCGACCCCGTGCAGATTCTGTTTCACAGGGAAAGAATTTATTCCTGATTCCGCAAGATGGATTCCGTCGCTGTTCCAGATGCCGTATGCCCCGTACATCATCCCCTTGTCGAGGAAGGCGTAATACGAGCCGGCGATTGTGCCGATGACCTCGGCCGTGACGGTTTCGTAATTCCTCGCATAGATGTAGTTCAATCCTGCCGCCCATTTTCCTCTGTGCCAGAGTATTCCTGGGCTCACCTCAAGGTCGAGGCGGTAGTCGGTGTATCTCAGGTCCTTCCGTTTGGCGCAGTTTCGGGAGATGAATCCTGCCTTTCCGCCCAGCCTCCATTCGGGGCCAAGGTCAACCGAGATTCCCCCGTCAAAGGAATAGGTCTGGAGGGTCTTCCTGCCTGGGGTGAACTCAAGGATGTCGAAAGGATAGAATCCCGGCTCCATAAACATCGAGCCGCACATATCCTTTCCCTCGCGGTGGCTGAAAGAGAATTTCCCCTTCATCGAGAACTTCTCCAGGTGCATCAGGGTGTTCGCCTCGACCGCCGCTGTGAAAGCCCCTGAAGCCTCGTGGCTCTGGCGGAGACCTCCCGCCTCATACCTTGCAGACAGTTCCGCCGACGAGATTGAGACGCTGTCCTGCCTTATGCCGCTGACATTGCTCCCCGCATTCCAGGGATTCCACATCACCACCCTGCGGAAATCCCTCGGGCGGGCCGCAGAGCAGATGCAGAGCATTGCGAGTAAGGCTGATATGACGGTTGTCCTTTTCATTCTCATTCTTTTTGGGCTGACTTGTGCAGGGACTGCACCTGCGATTCATAAAAGTCGTTGGAGGAGTTGTTGGTGTCCACAAGCACCTCAAAGCCCTCTGTGGCGGTCTTTTCCTCATTCACTTTCCTCATCAGGGTGTGTCCGAGATAGACATCGGACAGATACACGAAGCCCGCGTCAAGTGTCGGATGGATTCTCTTCCTGTTGTTGGATGCCCCTCCGTTGAAGACCTCCACCGCATCCAGGACCCATTCCAAAGGCACACAGACCACATTGTCCACACTGCTCCCGGGGACTGGAATCACCACATCCCCCTCCAGCACGAACTCCTGGATTGTCCTGCCCCTGGCCTTGAAAATCACTACCGCAGGCGAGTTTATGGAGAGGGGATAGGCGTTTGCCTGCCCTGTCTTGATGACCACATCAAGGTAATGGTCCGTCCGGATTTTGTCGCCTGGGGCGGGGTGGTATGCCACATTGGTGAAATATGTCGTGTTGTAGCATACGAAACAGTCCTCCCTGTTGAGATCCACGGACAGAGGATACTGTGCCGAGTGGTCTATGGCACCGTTAACCGCTATCACAGCATCCTCTCCGGGATCAAGCGGGAAGGTCTTGCCGTCACCCGGAAACTGCCAGACCGCCTGGATTACGGGCACGAAATCCCTATATACGGCCGCTCCTGTCTCAGGGCTTACCGAGACCCAAGGGTTTGTCGCATTGGAATTGTAAGGCGACAATGACCCGAAGCAGAGGCTGTCCAGATATTGTGTCGTGCCGGTGTTGTTGTGGAGGATGATGTATTTGTCTGCCTGATAGTTGCCCTCGTAAGGGGACATTTTGCATCCTCCGCAGTATATTTCCTTGATGACGATGTCACCTGTCTTCACATACATAAGTTCGAGGTCCAGGTGTCTGTCCTCCCCTGCGATCCTGACCCCGTCCGCAGACCCGTTGAAAAGTTCGTCGGAGACCACAGGGGAAGTGCTGACCCTGTACAGCCCGTTCACAAGGGTCATCAGGGCCGTCCCCTCCCCGTCAGTCCGTGCGGAATAGACCGAGCCGTTGTCGATGTTCTCCGCCTGTACCGTCAGCCCGTCCGCAGGAAGGCTGCTGAATCTCTCGGGGAAGGCCAGCCTTATTTCAAGCGTGTGCAGGCTGTTTCCGTAAGGGTTGACCTTGTCGAAATCAGCCTCGCACCCTCCTGCAATGAGCAGGGCGGAAACCGCAGAAGATATGAGGGTAAGCCGTTTCATCAGAATTTAATCCTGCAGGTGAGTCCGTAATAAAATGCCGGGGTGAAAATCGCGCTGACCCCTGTCGCGTATGATGTCACAGCCTTGCGGGAGTTGGTGAAGTTGTTCGCGAAGAATGAGAACGACAGATGCTTCCCAATTTCCTTTGTGATGCTGATGTTCGCTGAGAAATATGGATTGTAGCCGTCAAGGGCGAAGGTGTAGGCGTTCCCCGATTTGAGGATCAGGTTGGCGAACTCGGGGTC
The DNA here is from genome assembly GCA_051878235.1 of Candidatus Cryptobacteroides sp. Taxonomy (GTDB): domain Bacteria; phylum Bacteroidota; class Bacteroidia; order Bacteroidales; family UBA932; genus Cryptobacteroides. The sequence goes on along the minus strand of JBJEJS010000373.1, from coordinate 4,127 downwards.
GGATGCCTCGGCGTCCGTGAACTCGTGGACATTCCCGTCGAGGTCGAGATATGCCACAGGACGGATTGCGGTGTATGAGTTCCCGTCATATATGTTCCCTCCTGTCGGTGTCTTCCCCGATTCGGTGACTGTGAACGCATAGTCCTCTCCCGCATACCGCGAAAGATTCTGAGACAGGCGCACAAGGCTCATCTCAAGGCGGCAGGTGATTATGATGCGGGCCTGAGGGATGTGTGTGATTGCCGTGAGGTTTGCGTCGAGGTTGTGTGTCCTCCTGCCGTTCACGACGGCTGTGGAACTGCCCCCGTTGGCATAGATTCCGACATACTGGTAGGACCTGTCGGGCAGTGTGGTGTGCGACCATCCGCTCTGGTAATAGTAGGAGAGCCCCTCATCGGCATATTCCGTGAAAGTGTAGGATGCGTCGAGCCTGAATGATGTCCTTATGGGTCTGATTTCAGGAAAGTCCACAATCAGTTCCGCTCCCGCGCGGAGGATGTCAGCCCCGTTGTCCTGGTAGAGTTGCTTTGTGAATGTCCTGTTCACCGTCGCGACATTCATCGCGGTCCATCCCTCTCCCTCAGACCCCCTGATGTAGGCAATCCCGTCCGTGCTGTCAACCCTCACCTGCGGGTCGGACGGCATAACGAAGCCCTCAGGCTGTGTCAGGATGTTGTAGGAGAACGGAGTGTAGAGGTTGGAATATTTGTAGGGGTTTCTGGTGACATTGCAGAATCCCGTCAGTGAGACTTTCGTCCCGAGGAATGAAGCGTCAATCCCGACCTCCGCGTTGGAGTTCCTCTGCCATTTCAGGTCAGGGTTATATGCCATCTTGTATGGCTGCGTATAATATATATATGTCGTATTTCCCGAAGACGAGGAGAAATCGAAGGTGCGGATGTCGTTATATTCCTGTTTTGGATAAAGGATATAAAATGACGGCAGTTTCTCCGAAACGCCCCATCCTCCACGGACGGATATGTGCTTGTTGAAGGTCCATTTCGCGTTCAGCCTCGGGGAAAGGGTGGTCTTGGCGTTATACAGGGAGCCTTTTATGAAGACATTCTCCATCCTGAGCCCTGCCGTGACCTCCAAAGTGGTCTTCCCGACAGGAAGGGTGAGGTGGTCTTCGGCATAGACGGAGAGATTGTGCATAAACGGATAGGCGGAATATGGGTCGGCACGCCATCCGTCGGAGGCAAGTGAGGGGTCGGTGTAGTATTCCCCCTGCCCCCTGTTGCCTGAGGCCTTCCATTGGACTCCCGCCTTGACCACATTCCTGATGTCGCCCCACCTGCGGTACCAGTCGTATTTGACCGAGGCTGCGTAGTCCAGTTCCTTTGAGTCCACGATGCGGTCGTAGGCGTAACTTGTCGGAAGTATGTCAGCGATGAAATAGCCCTCCTGTGCCGCGTGCACGGCAGGAAGGGGGGTCGCGGAGGTCTTCTCCGGGAGATAATGCCTGTTGAGGTTGTCCTGGAAATTCACGGACGCGTCGAACTTGAGGTTAGTTATCCAGGTCTTGTTCAGGAGCCAGGTCAGGGAGGCGTTGCCCCTGAACACATTGTCCCTCGTCCTTTCCCATTCGCCCTTGTAGGCGTCGGGGTCATCCTTTGAGTTCATCCCTCCGATGTTCCCTGTGAATCCCGCCTCGAAGCGGAGCACCCTTGCGAAAGTGTTGCTGTACGCCACCGAGAAGCCCCGCCGTGTGTAGGACGTGTAGGGGGATGTCAGTTTGCTTGTGGCCTTGGTCCATTCCCCGCTGACATTCAGCACGCCCCTGTCCTTTTTGAGGTCGAAGCCTTTGGAGACCGATGCTGACCAGGTCCTCGGGTTGACCGCCAGGGTGATGTTCACGGGGGTGCGCCCTTTTCGCGTGTTGATTTTTACCATCCCGCTGTTGAGGTCGCCGTACTCCGCTGACGGAACTCCTGTCACGACCTCGACGGACTCGATGTTCTCAACGGCAATGCTCCTTGTGCCCGTCCCCGCCATCGACCCGAAAGCGGCGTTGTTGCCTATTCTCACCCCGTCCACCTCAAGGGCAGTCCCGAAAGCGGCGTTCCCCGCTGACGAGCCTCCTGCGCGGAGCGAGAGCACATTGTCCGTCGTAAGGTCCGGATTGATGGTCTTCCCTCCCGGGAGCAGGGCGGAGATGTCCGCCATATTTGACATCTGGAGGTGGTTAAGGGCGGTCCTGTCAAGGGAGAGCGATGTGTTCAGGGCATCGTCCTTCTTTGCGGTCACCACCACCTCGTCGAGGGCGAGGGTGCTTTCGGAGAGTGGGATGGAGAGTTCCTCTGTGTCGGGCCCCACCTTCAGCACGGTTGAATATGGGACATATCCGAGACAGGATGTTTCAAGTTGATACGAACCTTCCTGAACTTTGTCGAAAAAGAATCTGCCGTTCTCGTCGCTGATTGCCCAAAGATAGCCGTTACCGATGCTGATGACCGCTCCGGCAATGGCTTCCTTTGACTTAGAATCTGTAACCTTTCCTGAAACGGGGAAGTTTCTTGGGGCGGAATTTTCTTTTGCAATTAAGATGGTCGCGCTGCCTGTCAGGCTGATTATCAGCAACATAAACGATGCTAAAATTCTGTATGACTTGAGCGCGAGGGACATATCGGTTAAAATCTATAATCCAAAAACTTTGCAAAGAAATAAAATCCCGCCTGAAAAAGCAATACCAATAAATGGTTACTTTCAGGCGGGATCAATCTATAGAAAAGTGAATCAGTGCACCCAGACGGTTAGCCCTGCCATCACGATAGAAACCATACTCATCAGTTTGATGAGGATGTTGAGCGAAGGTCCTGAAGTGTCCTTGAACGGGTCGCCAACGGTGTCACCCACGACTGTCGCCTTGTGGCATTCCGAATTCTTGCCCCCGAGGTTGCCCTCCTCGACATACTTCTTCGCATTGTCCCACGCTCCTCCGGAATTCGCCATAAAGATTGCAAGCACGAATCCCGCTCCGAGCCCTCCGATGAGAAGTCCCATCACGCCGGGCACTCCGAGCACCAGTCCGACAACCACAGGGACGGCAATCGCTATGATTGAAGGCACAAGCATCTCCCTCTGTGCGCCTTTGGTGGAAATCTCGACACATCTCGCATAGTCAGGGGTAGCCTCATTGGTGAGTATTCCCTTTATCTCCCTGAACTGCCTGCGGACTTCCTCCACCATCTTCTGTGCGGCGCGTCCTACGGCGTTCATCGTGAGGCCGCAGAACAGGAATGACATCATCGCTCCGATGAAGATGCCGACGAGGACCACAGGATTCATAAGGTCAACCTGGTAGTATGCCATCACATCAGGGATGGTGGCGGCTTCAGGAGGGATGACCTCTCCCGCTGTGGAGACGATTGTCTTTCCGATGTGCGCCAGACCGATTTTTATCTCCTCTATGTAGGATGCGAGGAGCGCGAGTGCGGTGAGGGCTGCCGAGCCGATGGCAAAGCCCTTGCCTGTTGCCGCTGTGGTGTTCCCGAGTGCGTCGAGCACATCGGTGCGCTCGCGGACTTCTGGCTCAAGGCCGCTCATCTGGGCGTTTCCTCCCGCATTGTCAGCAATCGGCCCGTAGGCGTCGGTTGCGAGGGTGATTCCGAGTGTGGAGAGCATTCCGACGGCCGCTATGCCGATTCCGTAGAGGCCGAGGCTGAGGTTTTCCGCCGAAAGCATTTCCTTCAGGTCAAACCCGATTGCGCACAGGTATGAAAGCAGGATTGCCACGGCGATGGTGATTACAGGAATCGCGGTTGAAATCATTCCGAGACCCACTCCTGAGATGATTACGGTTGCGGGACCTGTCTGTGAACTCTCCGCAAGTTTCTGCGTAGGCCTGTAGGAATGTGAGGTGTAGTATTCGGTTGACTGGCCGATAATCACTCCCGCCAGAAGCCCGACCACCACCGAGCAGGAGACTCCCACCCAGTTAGGAATATTGAGCAGGTAGAGGATGCCGAAAGACGCTCCCGCGATGAGCACGGAACTGAGGTTGGTGCCGAAGTTGAGCGACTTGAGGAGTTTGCCCATTCCTGCCCCTTCCTTTGTCTTTACGGTATATATACCTATAATGGACAATACGACTCCGAGGGCGGCGATGATCATAGGCGCGAACACCG
>JBJEJS010000372.1:0-1666 GCA_051878235.1 Candidatus Cryptobacteroides sp. | reverse complement strand
AGACTGATGCCACAGAGTCGCTGCAGAAGATTGTCGAGAAGGTGATACCTATGATTACCGAACACAGCGACAACATATTTATGAATCCCTATCTTTTTGAGAGGGTTGACATCCTTTACAGCAAGAAGGATCAGTTGGGGCTGACCCGCGAGCAGGAGATGGTGCTGGAGAATATGCACAGGGCATTCGTCAAGAACGGAATCGCGCTCGACAAGGAGTCGCAGAACAGGATGAAGGAAATCAACAGCGCGCTTGCCTCGCTTGAATATGCCTTCGGGAACAATCTTCTTGCTGAGAACAATGCCTTCCAGAAGGAGTTCGGCATTTCAGTTTCCGAGTATGTCTCCGAGATGACTTCCTGTCCTGACAGGGACAGGCGTGAGAGGATGTTCAGGGCTTACTCTTCAAGGGGGCGCAACGGGAACGCCAATGACAACAGGAAACTTGTCACCGATGTGATGAGGCTGCGTGCGGAGAAGGCCGCCCTGCTCGGTTACGACTGTCCCGCCAATTTCATCCTTTCGGACAAGATGGCAGGTAACGCCTCTACTGTGGACAGTTTTCTTGAGACCATCTTCCGCCCTGCGGTTGACAAGGCCCGTGAGGAGATTGTCGATATGCAGGAGATTATGAACGGGGACATCGCTGCCGGAGAGGTGGCTGAGGGGGAGACAATCCGCCCGTGGGACTGGTTCTATTATGCGGAAAGGGTGCGCCAGAGGAAATATGACCTTGACGAGGAGATGACCAAGCCTTATTTCAAGATGGAGAATGTTCGCCGGGGTGTCTTTGAGACCGCACACAGGCTTTACGGAATCAATGTGGAGGAACTTGGCGGCGTGAAGGGCTATCATCCGGATGTGGAGGTGTTCAAGGTGACTGACGCTGACGGAAGCCTCATAGGAATCTTCCTGACCGACTATTTCCCTCGCCAGACCAAGAGGGGAGGCGCGTGGATGAGCAATTTCCGCAATCAGGAAATCACCGCAGGCGGGGAGAACATCAGGCCTGTCATCGTGAATGTCGGCAATTTCAACAAGCCTTCCGGGGACGCTCCGTCACTCCTGACCCTGGACCAGGTCTCCACAATGTTCCACGAGTTCGGACACGCCCTTCACGGACTTCTGTCGCAATGCACCTACAAGGGTGTCAGCGGGACTTCCGTGGCAAGGGATTTTGTGGAACTTCCGTCACAAATCAATGAGAACTGGGCTTTCCGTCCGGAGGTGCTTGCCACATACGCCCGTCATTATCAGACCGGAGAACTGATTCCTGATGAACTTGTCGAAAGGATTGTCGCCGCATCGAAGTTCAACCAGGGCTTTATGACGACGGAGTTGGCCGCCGCATCGATTCTCGATATGAAATGGCACGAACTTCCATCTGTGGATGTTCCTGCGGACAGTCCCCTCGCTTCAGAGACAGACGGCAGCGCTGAGGGTCTGAAGGTGATTGACCCTGTGAAGTTCGAGGAGCAGGTGTGCAGGGAGATCGGGCTGATTGACGAAATCATACCGCGTTACCGCACCACATACTTCGCGCACATCTTCAACAGCGGCTACAGCGCGGGTTATTACAGTTATCTTTGGGCGGAGGTCCTTGACAAGGATGCCTTCGAACTTTTCAAGGAGAAGGGAATCTTCAACCGCGAGGTCTCAATGTCGTT
>JBJEJS010000371.1:0-8058 GCA_051878235.1 Candidatus Cryptobacteroides sp. | reverse complement strand
TAAGCGACCTTGCCGAGGGAGAGATGTACCAACTGGAGAAGGCAGGTGCAGGTGACACTACGGAGGAGGACTACAACAGGATAATCTACAGCAAGACAGCCTCGCTTTTCGAGGCCGCAGCCGTTTCCGCGGTCGTTTCCGTAAATGCTCCCGCATCTGTGGAGGATGCCGTTAAGAGGTATGCGGTGGCATTGGGAATGGCTTTCCAGATAAGGGATGACATATTTGACTACTTCTGTCCGTCCGACAGTGTGGGAAAGCCCGTCGGGGTTGACATAGAGGAGAAGAAAGTCACCCTTCCGCTTATCGGGGCGATGAAGAATGCCGGCCCTGAGGAAGAGGCGGAGGTCCGCAGGAAAATATGCGCCCTGGATGACCATCCCGGCTATAAGGATGAGATCATCGCCTTTGTCAAGGAACACGGAGGTCTGAGATATGCCTCCTCCCGTTTGGACTCATATATCGCGGAGGCGGTGGGTGCGCTCGATAGCGTGCCTGAGTCCGAGGAAAGGGAGACGCTGCGGTCCCTTGCATATTTTGTGGGCGTGCGCCTTTCGTGAAAACATTGAGGGACAGGAAACGGCAGATTGTATTTTCGGTACTTGAGTTATGGAACTGTCAAGCGGAATAAAGGGAATAGAGGAACTTGGGAAGGTGCTGGTGTCAATGGCGGACTCCGGACGGGTGCCTCACGCGATGCTCTTTTATGAGAATGAGGGCTGCGGTGCCCTTCCGCTTGTGCTTGACTTCTGCCGTTATCTCAACTGCCGCTGTCCGAAGGACGGGAAACCTTGCGGGGAATGTCCGTCCTGCAGGCAGATGGCAAGGCTTGAGCATCCGGACATTCATTTCATCTTCCCCGTCAACACGAGCAGCAGACTGTCCTCCTCGGAGAAGCCTCTGTCCGCATCCCTTTTGAAATGGTGGAGGGAATTGGTGCTGTCCAATCCGTATTTCCTTGAGAATGAACTGTATCAGGCTTTGGGGATAGAGGGGAAGGCGGCAGCGGTTGCGGTTGCCGAGGCGAAATACATAATGGAGAAACTGTCCCTGTCGTCATTTCAGGACGGCTACAAGGCGGTCGTTGTCTGGCTTCCTGAGAAGATGAACGCCGAGACTGCCAACAGGCTGTTGAAGATTGTGGAGGAGCCGCCGGAGAAGACATTGTTCCTTTTCATCACACATTCTCCGGAGAAGGTCCTGCAGACGATATTCTCCCGCTGCCAGAGTTTCAGGGTGCCTCCTGCATCGAAAGAGGAGGTCGCCCAGGTCCTTGTGGACCGCTTCAGCGTCTCTGAGGAGGTGGCTAAGGTGCAGGCGGCCCTGTCGGGAGGCAGTGTGGGGGTGGCCCTGAGCCGTCTTGGGGACAGGGAGGACTACAACAGGAATATGGACCTTCTCGCCGACCTTCTGAACGGAGCCCTCAACCGGGACCTGTCGATGACCCTTGAGGCTGCCGAGAACATCGCGGCACTTCCCTCACGCGAGAAATTGAAAGGTTTTTGTATATTTGCAGGCGACTGTGTCAGAAAGATATATATGATAAAAAAAGGTATGTCTTCCATCTCCAATGTCACGGAGCAGGAACTGCCTTTTCTGACAGGGATTGCCAAAGGATGCGGGGAGGCCTTCTGCCCGAAGGCTCTCGGCTATTTCGACAAGGCAGCGTCGCTGATTGACAGGAATGTCAACCAGAAAATTGTGTTCTGCGACCTTGCCGACCGTATTTATTTAAGTATAAGGTAGATAGTATGGAACTTAACGATAACGAAAGCAAGCAGTTCGACTGTTCCCGAGGCTGTACGGTGGAACGCACGGATGAGGGCGAACTCAAATGTGAGTACCGCCAGGGATGCTGCAAACTGGAGGTCTATGACTGGCTTCCGGGAGTGAAGCAGGAACAGTATGGGAATTACTTCGAGGTAAGGTTCAAGAACACCCGTAAAGGCATATATGTCAATTCTTCAGGCCAGACGATAAAGACAGGGGATATGGTGATTGTGGAGGCTGCCACAGGGCACGATCTCGGCATCGTCACCCTTGAGGGCCCTATGGTGTCCCGTCAGATGCAGTGCAAGAAGATTGACCCCGAGAACACCGCTTTCAAGAAGATATACCGCAAGGCAAAGTTGTTCGACATCGAAAAATGGCAGGAGGCGATTGCCCGTGAGCACGAGACGATGATCCGCTCAAGGCAGATTGCCGCCGAGTTGGGGCTTGATATGAAAATTGCGGATGTTGAGTTCCAGGGGGACGGCACAAAGGCGATTTTCTATTACATAGCCGACGGAAGGGTTGACTTCCGCCAACTCATCAAGGTTTTCGCCGAGGAGTTCCGCATCAGGATTGAGATGAAGCAGATAGGCGCAAGGCAGGAGGCGGGGCTGATTGGCGGTCTGGGAGTCTGTGGAAGGGAATTGTGCTGTTCGAACTACATTTCAGCCTTCCAGTCCATCACGACCTCCGCTGCCAGAATCCAGGACCTCTCACTCAATCCGCAGAAACTTGCGGGCCAGTGCGGAAAACTGAAATGTTGCCTCAATTACGAGACCGCGTCCTATATTGACGCCCAGTCGAGGATTCCGCGTGTCTCCAATCCTCTGGAGTTCCAGGACGGTCTTGCATATCTGATGAAGACGGACATCCTCAAGGAGGTTATGTTTTTCTCCTATGACCAGTCCTCAATGGCGAATCTCTATGCCCTTGATGCTTCCCAGGTCAGGGAAATCATCAAGATGAACCGCAACGGCATCAAGCCTGAATCCCTCAAGAGCGAGCCTGAGCCGGTCGCTCCGGAGTTTGTCTCCGCTGTGGGCGACGACAGCATCACCCGTTTTGACGAGGACAGGAAGAAGCGCCGTGGCAACAGGAAGAACAACAAGCGCAAGAAGAAATGATCCGCTCTGTGGTAGCCTCTATTGCGGGTCTTGCCGCAGTGTTTTCGGTGTGTTCCTGTGCCGAGCCTCTGGTCGAGAGCGGTTATATGCGCAGCGCTGATGCCCCTGTCGCGGGCCATTATGTCTTTGACCTGAATCTGACCGACACCCTTTCGACATACACCCTGTCGTTTTATTCCGTGATTGACGGCGTTACGGACGGCTGTCCTGTTCCCGAAATGGATGTGGAGGTCGGTCTGCGCTCCCCTTCTGGACAGAAATTCAGCGAGACTGTCGGACTTCCTTCAGGGAAATGGCGCAGGGAGGGGAAGATGCAGGCGGTCTTCAGGGAGGTTTACAGGGACGGATTTGTCCCGTCGGAGTATGGAGTGTGGACTTTGGAACTTGATGTCGCTCCTGCCTGCACGGGGTTATGCGGTATTGGCTACGAATTGAAAAGGAACAGATAATGGGAAAGGACAAACTCAGGAAATTCAGGGAAAATGAGACTTTCGGCTGTCTTGTGCAGCCCCGCACCGAGGAAGTGTTCAGGACGGACCATCCTCTGAAAGGTCATTGGGGGGAGTCCTTTTTCGGAAATGACCGTCCGATAGTCGTAGAACTGGGGTGCGGGAAAGGGGAGTACACCATCGACCTTGCCCTGAGGAATCCGTCCTGCAACTATATCGGGGTTGACATCAAGGGCGCAAGATTGTGGAAAGGCGCGAAATATGCCACCGAGCACAGCCTGCCGAATGTGGCCTTCCTCAGGACAAGAATAGAGTTCATAGAATCCCTTTTCGCTGCGGGGGAGGTTTCGGAAATATGGATCACTTTCGCCGATCCGCAGATCGGCAGGGAGAAGAAACGCCTCACAAGCCCGCTGTTTCTGGAGAGATACCGCCATTTCATCAAGCCGGGAGGCATTGTGCATCTGAAGACCGACAGCCCGTACCTTCACGAATATTCCAGACTGATGGCGCAGGTGAACTCCCTGAACATACTTGCCGCCTCCCGCGACATCTATGGCGCCGACCGTGAATCGCTGTACAAAAGCGAAATGGCGTCAGTCTGCGGGACCGGCGCCATCGATGCACTTTTTCAGGTGCAGACTTTCTATGAATCCCAGTATCTCGCCAAAGGGATTCCGATCACATACCTTGCCTTCAACATCGACAAGGAAGGGGAATATGTCTCACCTGAATGGGACGAGTCCCTCTATGAGAGATAGGTGAAGACAGGTCTCCCCGTGAATCTTTCATATTCCTTTAAGACTGGGTGAACCGTCTCATATTCTCCTCGGTGGCAGGAATGCCTCTCATCTCGCATTTCTCCCGCGGAGTCCTTGCCGCAGGGGCGATGATGCAGAATACGATGTAAATCCAGAATCCTGCCGAGCCGATGAAGAGGGCGACCAGGAAGATGAGTCTCATAAGCACCACATCCACATTGAAATACATCGAGAGTCCTGCGCACACTCCTCCGAGCATCTTGTTGTCCATATCCCTGTAGAGTTTCTTCTGTGCCCCGACATATTCGGCCTCATAGACCTTCTGTCCTGATGAAGCCTTGCCTGCGGTCCAGTTTGGCATTCCGCACTGCTGCGCAGCGTTGTTCACCATCTCCACATTCACAGTCTCCCTTGATGCGGGCGAAGTGCGGAGTATGGCCGAGATCCTCTCCTCAAGTTCAGTCATCTTTGCCTCTTTGTCAGGAGTGCCTTCCAACCCTGCCTTGTAACTGTCGAGATAACTTGCCAGGGCCTCGTATGCGTCCTCCTCAAAAATGAAATTGTGACCGCCAAGGGCGGCGCTGATTGTCCGTTTCATAATGATGTCCTTCTTCTGTTTGTAAATTGGGCGGAAAAATTTCCGCTTCCGCTGCAAAGATATGTCAAATATTTTCTTACTTTGTGATTTATTGCAAAAAATATTAACACTCAGGGAATATGAAATATGCAGAGAGGATTGCCCGTGTTCGGGAGATAATGTGTTCGAAGGGGTGTGATGCCCTTGTTGTCTGTGCGGGTGACCCGCATTCAAGCGAATATCCTGCACCGAGGTGGAAGCAGATTGAATGGCTGACAGGATTCACAGGAGAGGCAGGGACATTGGTCCTGACTGAGTCCCACGCAGGCTTGTGGACCGATTCGAGATATTTCATACAGGCCGCCGCCCAGTTGGAGGGGACAGGTGTGGAACTGCACAGGATGGGCACGGACGGAGTGGAGACAGTCCCTCAGTGGCTTGCTTCGAATGCGAGGATAGTGGCTGTGGACGGAAGGTGTATGTCGGTTTCTGGCGAGGCTGAGATCCGTGAGGCCCTTTGCGGGGACGATCCCGACTCCCCACGCAAGGTGGTGGACATCCCTGACATCCTGGATTCCGTTTGGGATGACAGGCCGAGGATTCCCCGTTCACCTGTCATCACGCTTGACCAGGAGACAGTGGGCGAGACCAGGCAGGAGAAAATCGCGTGGCTCAGGAATTTCCTTTATTCCAAAGGCTGTGGGGCGATGCTTGTCACATCGCTTGATGAAATCGCCTGGCTGCTGAATGTCAGGGGAAGCGACATCGAATACAATCCCTACATCATTTCATATCTGTATGTCTCCACGGAGAGGGTCTGCTGGTTTGTGCTGAAGGACGGCACGGGGGCATTGCCTGCCGACACGGTTGACAGTTTCGACGAACTCAGGTCGGACGGGGTGGAGATATTGAAATACGACGATGTCTTTGTCGAGGTGAGTCCGTCGGAGGACGGAGGGCAGAGGATTTTCCTTGACCCTGCTAAAGTGAACTTGAGCCTTTACCGCTATATCAGCGATGTGTTCGGTCCTGAGAATGTCGTCAGCGGTGGCTCTCCTGTGCAACTGCGCAAGGCAGTCAAGAACGCCCGTGAACTGGAGGGCCTGCGTGAGGCTTGGCTTGAGGACGGGATTGCGATGGAGAAGTTCCTTTTCTGGCTGGAGCACGAGGTCGCCTCAGGCAGGGAGGTCACCGAGATGGAAGCCTCATTGAAACTCACTTCATTCAGGTCAATGATTGAAGGCTACAGGGGCAACAGTTTTGAGAACATATCCGCATACGGTCCGAATGCCGCCCTTCCGCATTACCAGACCCCTCAGACGGGCTCCGCAGTCATACGCCCGAGGGGACTCTATCTGGTGGATTCGGGCGGGCAATATCTTTTCGGCACCACAGACATCACCAGGACCGTGCCTATGGGCGAGTGCTCCTACCTTGAGAGGGAGGACTACACCTTGGTGCTCAAGGGGATGATTGACCTGTGCACGGCCGTTTTCCCTGAGGGCACGGCAGGATGCCAACTGGATGTCCTGGCAAGGAACGCCCTCTGGCGCACACGGAGGAATTTCGGTCACGGGACAGGTCACGGAGTCGGTTTCTACCTTGGGGTGCACGAGGGACCGCAGAGCATAAGGCAGAATTTCAACAAATGCCCGATGATGCCCGGGATGGTGACTTCGGACGAGCCGGGAATCTACCGCGAGGGCAGTCACGGCGTGCGTCACGAGAATGTCATCCTCTGTGTGCCTGCGGGAGAGAGCGGATTCGGAAGGTGGCTGACATTCGAGACCCTGACCCTCTGTCATATAGACACCTCCGCCATCATCCCGGAACTGATGACGGCGGAGGAAATCAATTGGCTGAACTCCTACAACGAGACGGTTTACAGAAGACTCTCCCCGCGTCTTGACGGCGAGACTTCCGCCTGGCTCCGCGCACGGACCCTCCCGTTGAGGTGACTAAACCAGGCTTCCTGCAAGGTACTGGTCGTAGGCCGTCATATCCATCAGACCGTGACCGGAAAGGTTGAACAGGATGGTCCTGCCCTCCCCTGACTCCCTGCATTTGAGGGCCTCGTTGATGGTGGCTGCAATAGCGTGGCAGGATTCCGGGGCAGGGATGATGCCCTCCGCCCTCGCAAAGATGCAGCCTGCCTTGAAAGATTCATTCTGTGTGATGTCAACGGCTTCCATATAGCCGTCCTTGAGCAATTGTGAGACGATGACTCCCGCCCCGTGATACCTCAGGCCTCCCGCGTGGATGTTCGCAGGGGTGAAGGTGTGCCCGAGGGTGAACATCGGAAGAAGCGGTGTGTAGCCGCTCTCGTCCCCGAAGTCGTATTCGAATTTGCCCTTTGTCAGTTTCGGGCAGGCGGAAGGCTCCGCTGCGATGAATCTTGTCTTTTTGCCGTCGAGGATGTTGTGCCTCATAAACGGGAACGAAATCCCTCCGAAATTCGAGCCTCCTCCGAAGCAGGCGATCACCACATCGGGATATTCCCCTGCCATTTCCATCTGCTTTTCCGCCTCAAGTCCGATGACAGTCTGGTGCAGGGCGACGTGGTTGAGGACTGAGCCGAGGGTGTATTTGCAGTTCGGGGTCATCCTTGCGAGTTCCACAGCCTCGGAAATCGCCGTCCCGAGGGAGCCCTGATGATTCGGATTGGCTGTCAGGATGTCCTTTCCCGCACGGGTTGACATTGAAGGGGAGGGGGTCACCTGCGCTCCGAACACCTGCATGACACTCCTTCGGTAAGGCTTCTGTTCGTAACTGATCTTCACCTGATAGACGGCAGCCTCAAGGCCGAACACGCTCGCGGCGTATGAAAGGGCAGATCCCCATTGCCCTGCGCCCGTCTCAGTCGTGATGTTCGTGACACCCTCCTTCTTGCAGTAGTATGCCTGCGCCAGGGCCGAATTGAGTTTGTGTGAGCCCACAGGACTGACGCTCTCGTTCTTGAAGTAGATATGGGCAGGAGTGTCAAGGGCCTTTTCAAGCCCGTAGGCGCGCACAAGCGGAGTGGAACGGTAGAACTTGTATTTCTCGCGGACCTCCTCTGGGATGTCGATGAATCTGTCCGTCTGATTCAATTCCTGCCTGCATAGTTCCTCGGCAAAGAGAGGGTACATATCCTCCGCCTTGACAGGCTCTTTTGTGGCGGGATTCAGAAGCGGCAGCGGCTTGTTCACCATATCCGCCTGAATGTTGTACCATTGCCTTGGAATCTCATCCTCCGGAAGGATGAATTTTTTCGTCTTTTCCATATTTGTCAATGTTTTAAAAGGTAAATATATAATATATGGTATTACGGTATATGAAAAAAACGGCTGACCGTCATCGGTCAGCCGCTCACTTATATTTTATATTCCCTTAAC
>JBJEJS010000370.1:0-8074 GCA_051878235.1 Candidatus Cryptobacteroides sp. | reverse complement strand
CTCATCTCGAATTTATTGCTTCGTTGCGTTGTCAGTCTGGATATAGGTGGTATTGCCTGTAGTCACTTCTATTCCGGAATATTTGTATTGGCCTTTAAGCCTCTGTCCCTCCTGCGCATCGGGGTCATAGATATCAAAGGTGATAGTGTATTTGCCTGTAGGGACCTGGTAGCGGAGAAGGAATCCCTTATCGTAGGAAGATTCGGATGTTGCCACTGCCGCACTCAGAGTATCAAGGACTTTTACATTCCTGACCTGATACTTGCTTGTGCACTTCATTTCAATGACTCCTGAAGGTATCCTGTTAGGCTTTTTGACAGTGATTGTAATATCTCTGTTTGAACTCGGAAGCAGATGTACATTGTGTTTTGTGTGGCCTTCCGCTCCCCAAGTGCAATGGCGGTACATATAACCATACAGAGGATCGGTGTGAATTTTCATCTTGAACTCCGTGCTGTCATTGTCTGTTACCCCGTCAACCTTCCAATACCACGATGATGTGCAGAGTTGGTCGGACTTCAATATCTGAGGCACAGCCTTTTCTGGATTGTCATCCTTTTGGTGGTTCAGACCTTTGTACTCGAATTGTACAGTTGCCGCTTGGGGATCGGACGACATTGCGATGGTCTGGTCGCTAAGGGTCAGGTCAACAACATTGTTCCAGGTGAAAGTTCCGCCAATGGTAAGCATACCGGAAGGGGCCCCGCCTGTGAATCCCAACTGGCCGGACACATTCACAGCCGCCGAAAAGCCGCTTGTGTACTTCATCTGGCCAACGGTTGTCTGAGGTGAAGGAGTGTCAGGTATGGAGACTTTATATTTGGTGTTGCTTGTGATCAATTCTGCCTTCCAGTTGATGTTCTCGCTGTAGAAGGCGTGGGCATAGGTCGGAACGGCTCCGTGCTTTTTCTTGTAAGTCCCGAAAAGCGGATAGTTGTGGGAAGTGAAGTTTGCCGTTATGAAATAGTAGTCGGACGGCGATTTGCCGTTCACACCGAACGCATAAAAAGGAGTGATGGTCACTTCGTACTCGTAGGTGGAGTGCCTTGAAATTTTGTCGGGCTTGGAAGATGCTATCTTGCAGAGTGTGTAGTCGTCCGCTCCTATGGTCAAAGTGCCGCTGATTATCTGGCTGCAGTCGTCACGGTGGATAAGCTGGTCAATCCTTTCAATGAACTCGGCGTTGGTGTTTCCATTGCCGGTATCCTGAAGCTCGTTCCGGGCGAGGTTATTGACAAGCCAGGAGGCAAAACCTGCGAGTTTGGTTTTAAGATACTCGCTGCTCTCCTGAATCTCCACGCAGTCCGAAGAACTGTCCCCATCCTCGAACACTTCATCCGACGGACTGGCAAGTTCGTCTTCTTCAATTTCCTCGTCCTGAAGATGGTTGTCCAGATTCAGGGGGTTCATCACCCTGTAACTTCCGTAATTGTGGACGGCGATGAGCAGATCTTCTCCAGGAATAGAGTCTTCCGTAAGGAACGGCCCCGGACCGATATAGTCCCAAAGTTCTTTATGGGATGAGTAGTCGGGATGAATTTCAATGATGATTCCTCCTTCCTTCCAAAACTGCACAAGAGCGTCCTTGTGTGAAGTCAGGTCATCGTTTCTTCCCACCACCACATTTGCGTTGGATATCATCGAAGTGGCATTGGGCATATGATGTTTCAGGGCCTCTTCGATATAGGGAGGCAATGTGCTTGCAAAATACACATTGCCCGTCACCTGATCCGGACCTGTGATTGGGCTCATTCCTTTTTTGTCGCAGGAGATAAAAAGGAAGGTAAGAGAGAGTGCCAGCAGAAGGAGGGATTTTTTCATAAGAAATGGTTTAGCTCCACAAAAATAGGAAAAAAACGAACTTTTACCAAAAGGCATCGGTGAAATGTTGATTATCAAAATATTATGCAGGATTTTCAGATAAGTTCCGCGATGATGTCATCCGAGACGAAAAAGCGGTCCTCGGGGATTCTCAGGCGGGGGATTGAAGATGCTCCTTCGACAGGTACGAGCGACCCGCAGGCCAGGAGGATGCGGACTTTGGCGGCTGAGGCGGGGGTGGTCTCAAGGATGTGGCGGGGGATGCCTCCGGAGGTGCGCAGGGAGAGCATAATGGTCTCGGTGCGGTATTGTTCCGCCGTCAGGATTTCTTCGCCTGTGACTGCCCTGGCTCCTGTCGTGTCTTCTCTGCCGCATTCCCTGTTACCGGGTGCGGGGGAAGACGGTATGGAACGGTATGCGTTTATATATGCCCTGACATCATCGATGTTCCATTTTCTTGTTGCCGGCTTTTTCCCTCCGTCTGGTCCTCCTGCCGGGAAAGTCCCGTCTGATTCTTCCGTCAGGTCCTCCACGAAGTTGTGGCCAGGCTCCTGACGGACAAGGCTGTGCGCTCCGGGACCCAGGCCCACATACGGGGTGTGATTCCAGTAGGCGCTGTTGTGGACCGCTTCTTTGCCGCTTAAGGCGAAATTGGAAATCTCATAGTGGTTGTAGCCGGCTGCGGAGAGGGTTGAGCAGAGCAGGTCGTACTGTGCAGAGCAAAGTTCATCGGACAGAGGAGTGAATCTTCCTTCTGCGACCATCTTTTCAAGGGCACTGCCTTCCTCGATTGACAACTGATAGGCGGAGATATGCTCTGGAGGTCTTCCGTCGCCTCCGATTTCCAAAGCCTTCCGCAGCGTTTCCCTCCAATAATCCAAAGGGCCACTCACTGTTGTCCCGCAGTCCCCGTTCCCGAAGTCCGCAGGAAAACCGAAAATCAGGTCGATGCTGATGTTCTCCACGCCGCACTCCCGCAGAATCCTGAATGCTTTGGCCGCATCGGAGGCGGAGTGCCGCCTGTTCATCCTGCGGAGCACCCTGTCGTCAAAGGACTGCACTCCCATACTTATCCTGTTGACTCCCAGGCGCACCAGCCCTCTGATATAGTCGTGTCCTTTCCTCACGATGTCGTCAGGGTTGACCTCCACCGTAAATTCCCTGAAAGGAGTCCCGCCGTCTTCCTCCCCCAATGCCTTCCGCACCGCAAGGACAATCCTTCCCAGTCCGTCCAGAGACAAAATCGACGGGGTGCCCCCGCCGATATACAAAGTGCCTGTCCCTTTGCAGGACCTTATCTCGTCCGTCCTCAGGGCAGCCTCACGACATAGCGCTTCCACAAAATCTTCTATCGGGCCGCTTCCCGGTCCGTCACTTTCTGATGTCCTTTGGGGAAGATTCCCGGTCAAGCCGGGAATGACAAAAGAGTCCGTCCAGACATTCCCTGCTGTCCCGTCATTCCCCGCTGTCCAGCCATTCCCTGCCGTCCCGTCATCCCCGACCCGATCGGGGATCTCCGAATAGAATCCGCAATAAGTGCAGAAACTCCGGCAGAAAGGTATGTGGACATAAACCATCTTGGGACTCCCCGAAGCCTATCTCAGCATCAGTTCCGCAGACCCGAGGCTCGACTGCTCGGTGAAAGTCTCGACAGTGTAGATGCCTTTCACATATTCAGGAATGTCGTTAAGATAGATGCTCAACTCCACTTCCGCTCCCTGATAATCGACTTCCCTTGACGCGGAGGCAATCATCGGCTCCCCGCCTGCCACCGTGAACTCCCTGCTGGAAGCGTTTGTCAGCAGATTCCCGTCCGGGTCCTTCACCCTGATATACACCCTGACAGGACCTTTTGGGGCAAGGTCGTTCTCGACCAGGCTCAATGTGGTGAGAAGGCGCACGACCCTGCTGCTCCTGTCCGTGACTTTCCCGGAAGCGTTGTAGGCATCGACCCTAATGGCACGCCCCTTCAGAATCGCCCCTGTGGCGACGCTGGCGGAAAGGCTCTCGACAGTCTGCTTGAGTTCCGCATTCTTCTTCCTGCTCTCCGCAGCCTCCTTCCTTGCCGCAGCCGCATCTGCCGTCAGTTTCTTGTTCAAGGTGTTTAGCGAGTCAATCTGGACGATATAACTCCTCATAATAGTCCTGAGCGTCCCCAGTTCCTTCTCGTACTGGCGCATCTTCGCCCTGTTGGTCGCATCGGTCTTCTTGATGCGCTCAATCAGTTGTGACACCTCCTCCCTCGAAGAATCCAACTGGCTGTTGATTGTCTCATAATCGGATGACAACGACGCATAGTCGTTCTGCAACTCTATCATTCTCTGTGTCAGGTCCTGCTTCTCGTCGTTGAGGTCATTCACCAAGGAAGTCCTCTCAAACCAGACAAAAGCAAGCGCCGCCGCCAGCACAACTGCCACAGCGACAAGCACATACACGGTGGTTTTCATTTTTGAATCCTGCGGATTCCCTTTTACCTCTTCCATAACTGTTTTCAATTTTATATGATACAAAAAACAAACTTACAAAAAATATATATATTTGTTCAAATTTTCGGTATATGAAATATGTCCTTTTTTTGAAATATGGAATATACGGAAATATGGAATATGTCGTGAATATAAAATATATTGTGGTGTTATGAAATATTTTGTCAGAGCAGTAAAATATTTTGTGTATCTGGTGGTGATTATATCCCTTATACTTGCAATTCTCGTGCTTATCGGAGCCGCCGAGGCGGACATATCGACTATGTTCCGCAACGGCTACAACGCCCTGTGGCAGATAGCGTTAATCTTCGCCGTCATCGCCGCCATATACCCTAAATTCGGCTTCATCACCCGTGATGCCATAATGACAGGCACTCTTCAGGAGAACGCCGACAGGGTAAGGAACTATATGGCTTCAAAGGAATATGTCTTCGAATCTGAGAACGGCAATGTGCTGACCTACAGGCATAGGGGTTTCATCAGCCGTCTTTCCAGAATGTTCGAGGACAGAATCACGATAACCCTGTCGGAAGAAGGCGGGGCAAAAGTGGAGGGGCTGCGCAAAGATGCGTTCAGGATTGCCGCAGGCATCGAGAGCCGTCCTGTGGATGTCCCTGAGGAATAATCACTTTTCCAATTCCTTTGCTGCGGAGCACAGCGCCTCGTAGAAATCTTCCCCGAAATATCTTGTTATCGGCTCGCGGAGGAACTGGTACACCTTGATGCCCTCCTTTCTGCCTTTGGCGAAGGCGTCCTTGCAGATGTCCCACCTGTGCAGGTTGAGGGCCTTCATCCCGTTGCTCAGGACGGACACCCTGATGGGATAGAGCCAGCAGGAGATCGGCTTGCGGAAATCCCCCTCGCCCTGAAACCATTTGCGCTCGATGGAGCAGAAGCAGTTCCCGTCGCAGTCGAAGCAGGTGTAGGCACATTCCTGCGTGTCCTTCACCAGTGGGGTGACCATATCCCCGTCGGAATCAATCTCGAAGAAGCCGTTTTCTTCCACAGCCTGCCTGCCCTTTTCGGACATCAGCGGAGAGAACACGCCGTAATTCTTTTCAATGGCCTCAGGCTCGGACTCGTCAAGGGGCGCACCGCTGTCTCCGATTATGCAGCAGCAGCCCTTGCATTTCCCATAGTCACAGGCGAAGCATTCGGTCAGGATGTCCGATGAGATCAGACAGTCGTCAATCTGTATGATTGCGTTATATTCCATATATCACATAATTACATATTCCACTTTGCTGCCCTCGTCGAGGGCTTTCAGGATTTCGGAGACCTTCTTGACTGTTACGGCGTTGATCTTGTCCTGATATTTCGTGTTGAGGTCCTTGCCGACAGCCGTTCTGGCGTAAACGGTGAACAGCCAGTAGCGCGGGTCGTTCTGCTTGGAGGCTATCTCGTTGGCGACCATCTTCTTATATACCGCAAGAGAGGAGTCCGTCAGGGACGATGCCGCCTGCGTGATGGCTGTCCTGAGGATGTCAAGTATTTCCAGGTGTCCCGTGCGCTTCCCGTCGAGAGGGAATGTCCCGATGTCCGCATCCTCGACCGAGACCACCACATTGAACCGCTCCTGCGGGAACATCAGGTGGCGCGAAACGACGGAAAGGCTGGTGCCTGTCCCGCAGAGGGCTTTCTGCAGCGCATCCCTGAGTGCAAGGTCGGCAATGAGCGTCGCCATAAAGTTCTCCGTGCTCAGGGACAGCGGGGTGGACATCACAATGTCCGTGCTGTGCTGACTGCCCTCGCGGGTGACCGTCACGCATCCCGACACGGGGAGGTACGGCAGCCTGATTCTCGCGGAGGTCTCCGGCTTTGTGCTGAATCCTCCCACATTCGCCTGGAGGAATTTGAGCATCCTCGCCTCGTCCATATCACCCACAATTATGAACACACCGTCGTTGACCCTTGAGAACTGGTCGTCGAAAAAGGCCTGCGCCCTGATCTGGAGGTCGTCGCTCAAGGCATACAGTTCCTTGTAGGAAGAGTAGTTGTAGTTGGGGCACAGGAGGCTGTCGATGTGCGCCATCCTGCCCTTGCGGCCATTCCTTTCCGCGAGGAGTTCAATTTCAAGGCATCTTCTGACATAGTCGAATGAGGCGGGGTCCAATGTCCTGCTGCCTGCAACCGACATCAGGCTTTTCATCAGCAGGCTGAGTCCCTGTGCGGGAGCCCTGCCGTAGATTCTCGTGTCGGCAAGCCCCACATTGCTTGACATCGTGATTCCCTTTGACAGGAGCAGCCTGTTGAAGTCCTCGGATTTGAGCCCTCCGATGTCGTAGGTCTCCAACATATCTGAGAGGAACGCCCCCTCCCCTTTCCTTATGTCCTTCATCGAGGCATAGCCCCCTCGGATGACCATCGAGTAATAGAACATCCCGCCTGTGTTCATCTTCTTGTACACCACCTTCATCCCGTTCTCGAAAATCCAGAGTGTCCCCCCGCTGACGGGCTCCTTTTTGGCCGCCTTGACCTTTATCCTGCCTTCCGGGGCGGAGGCGAGGGAAAGGGTGTCGCTCAGGTTCACGGCATAAGATGTGACAACCTCGCTTTTCGCACCCTGCCTCCAGCCTTTCCTGAACGCCCGGGACATCATTTCCGCTGTGACATCCGCCTTCCCGACATTCGCGCTGAGGGTCAGGTTGCTTGTGCTGTCAAGCAGTTCGGAGGCAAAGGCGTTGAAATTCTTGGTGAAGGTCGTGTCTGCGACATTCGCCTTCGCAAAGAACTTGAAACGCTCGGCAGGAGAGGCGAGGTCAGTCCCGTAGATGAATGACGAGACACATCTTTCCGTGTAGTAGGAGTTCTTCGTGACGGGCAGGGTCGAATTGACATAGACCTTAATGAAATATTCGTTGTGCGCGTCCATATACTCCTTCGGCCTGACCCCGTTGTTGTCGATGTCCGAAAGGATCCTGCCGAGGATTTCCGTCGCCCGGACCAGATACTGCGGTGCGGTCGTGATGGTGAAGGTGTATCTCTCGTCGGACGGCTGGACCGTGCTCCCCGCATATCCGCAGTCCACGGAGACCACAGGGACATCCGCTTTCTTCAGTTCGCGGTAAAGCCTTTTTTTGACAATTGCCCCCATAATGTCACCGAGCCTTTCCGACACGGTTGGGAGGACTGTCCCGATGAAATTGTCAGGGATTCTCGCCGTATTGTAAACCACTGAAACAGAGTGCCTGTCTGCGGTGGAATCCCTGTGGACCACGCAGATGGCCTCTTCCCGTGGAGACCAGTTGTATGGAGGGACGGCGTCAGGTTTCGCGAGGGTGGAGTCCGCCCGTATCTCAGCCTTTGACGGACTGGCTGGCAGCATCAGGGAGAAGAGTTTCAGTTTGCTGACAATCTTGTCCTTGTCGAGGTCTCCGCAGAGGATGATGGCGTTTGCCTTGGTCGGATAGTTCCTTTTCCAGTAGTCCGTCTTCTGCTGTCCGCCTCCTGCAATCACATCGAAAATCATCAGCAGGGTGGAGTCGATGGCGGTCTCGCCCCTGGCTGTGGAGATGCTTCCGAAACGATAGACTGTCGCGTCGTCCCTCAGGTCGATGATGCCCCCACAGACCTGTGGGGCCCCTGTCCCGTCCTTCAGAGCGTTCCTTGAGACGAACTGTGAGGCGCTTTCCCCGCAGATGTGCGGAAGGCCGCTGAGCGAGCCTCTTGCGATGTCCTCCGCCCTTGAGAGGGAGTCTTCGGTCTGTCTTCCCGCCTTCTGGACAAGGGTGAATTCAGCCAGACCCGCTTCCGATTTGTTGACCGCT
>JBJEJS010000369.1:0-1674 GCA_051878235.1 Candidatus Cryptobacteroides sp. | reverse complement strand
CATATTCATCATCCCCGTTGTATGCCTTGAAGTGCATTTCCGCGCCCTGGGACTTTCCTATCCAGTTGCGCTGCATCTCCTTGAGGGAATCTGTCCAGTCAAGGCCCTCAAGGTCATCCAGAAGGCGGGCGGCGTATGCGGACACCCTGAGTTGCCACTGGGTCATCTTCTTCTGCTCCACAGGGAAGCCTCCACGCACGGAATAGCCCTCCTTGACCTCGTCATTGGCGAGCACGGTCCCGAGTTTCGGACACCAGTTCACGGAAGTCTCACCCTGATAGGCAATCCTCCAGTTCATCAGGGCGTCCGACTTCTCCTTGTCCGTCTTGGAGTTCCACTCCTGCGCGGTAAAGGACATCTCCTCCCCGCAGGCTGCGTTGATTCCCTCCGTTCCTGAGGTTTCGAAAGCCTTGACCAGGTCCTCAATCGGGCGCGCCTTGTCAAGATTGTTGTCGTACCAACTGCCGAACATCTTCAGGAAAGCCCACTGTGTCCATTTGTAATATTCCGGGTCACAGGTGCGCACCTCCCGGGACCAGTCGTAGGAGAAGCCTATCCTGTCAAGCTGCTCACGGTAACGCCTGATGTTGTTCTCCGTTGTCTTGGCAGGGTGCTGCCCGGTCTGGATGGCATACTGCTCCGCAGGAAGCCCGAATGCGTCATATCCCATCGGATGAAGGACATTGAAACCGCATAGGCGTTTGTAGCGGCTGAAAATGTCACTCGCTATGTAGCCGAGGGGATGTCCCACGTGAAGACCTGCCCCTGAAGGATATGGGAACATATCCAGGACATAGTATTTCGGCTTGGACTCGTCCTCCACAGCCTTGAAGGTATGATTCTCAGCCCAACGGGACTGCCATTTCCTTTCGATTTCCTTGAAATTGTAATCCATATATGTCAATATTTCTTTATTCCGAAACTAGGTTTCCCGCCCTTCTTCTCAAGTCTGAACTCCACAGGCAGGGTGACGGAGGTCCTGACCTTGCTGCCCTTGATCTTTCCCGGCTTCCATTTAGGCGATGCGGAAACCACCCTGACGGCCTCCTCGTCAAGGCTGCTGTCCACTCCCCTGATGACCCTGACATCACTGACGCTCCCGTCCTTCTCGATGACGAAGTTCAGGATGACACGGCCCTGTATCCCGTTGTCAATGGCATACTTTGGATAACGGACATACTGATACACCCATTTCGAGAGGAACTGTCCGAGATCCGTGCTGTTGTAGAAGGACGGCAGGACATCGCAGTCATTGATTGAGACGACATCCGCGTATTCCTCACCCCTGACAGGGACGGACGACGGCTTGAACAGAGGGGCGGTCCTGGTGTTGGCCATCTCGAGGGTCAGGTTGTAGATATATTCCAGTTCCCTTTCCATATAGTCATAATTCACTATGGACGGCACATCACGGTATGTCCCCTTTTCAGGATAACGGCCTGTCGTGAGATATACGGAAGGTATCTCCTGCGCGTAGAATGACCTGTGGTCGGACGGATAAGGCTCTGCGGCGACAATCTCCGGGACTATCGGCTGGAGGGATGTCCCGACAGTGCGCAAAATGGAATTAAGGTCGGCATTGGAGGATGTGTAGGCATAAAAGCCCGTGTCCCCTGTGCCGAGCATATCGAGATTCACCATCGAGTCAATCAGGGCGACATCCGAAAAGGACCT